>NZ_JADQ01000001.1:0-185103 GCF_000518465.1 Paenibacillus sp. J14
AGAATTTTCACTACAAAACGCAACAAACTGCGGCGGCATCAAAATCTTCCTGGCCTTTCTCGAAAAAATCAAACTGCCGGAGGCGATGTGCAGCCTCTCCGGCGGCAAAGCGCGCAACTCCCTCTTCCCCGTTTACCGTATTCTGCTCTATCTCATCGTTGGCTGGATGCTTGGCTGCGAACGGATTTTTCATTTCCGTCGTTTGCAAAGCGACGTGCTGCTGAGGCNCTTTCTCGGCGGCCGCTGCCCGCATCACAGTCTGTTGTACAAGGAATTGATCCGGCTTGGTCGTTTCTGTCCCTCTCTGGTTAACGAACTGCGGAGGCTGAATCAAGAGATCATTCGACCCTGCTTGCCACCTGAGCTGATTCTCGATCTGGATTCCACGGTAGAGACCGTGTATGGCGATCAGTCCGGCGCGGCCAAAGGCACAAATCCACACAAGCCCGGGCGTAAGAGCTATCATCCCCTGCTTGCCTTTGAAGGCCAGAGCCGACTAAACTTGAACGCCGTGCTTCGACCGGGCAATACGCACTCTTCCACCGATGCGGCCGACTTCCTGCGGCAAACCTTTAGACTGCTCGACGAACACAAAGTGAAGTACGCAAGGTTCGACAAAGGCTTTGGCGGTGAAGATTTTTACAGCTTGTGGGAGCAGCACCACATCGGCTATGTCGGCAAGCTGAAATGGACCCAGCGGCTGGCCAAGGAAGTTGGGGCTTGTCGTTACTGGACGCGATATGTCGACGAAGAGTGGATCATCGAAGGTATTTGCTTGATCTACCAAGCGACCTCCTGGAACAAGGCGCGTCGTGTAGCGATCATCCGTAAGGCGCAAGTGTTCGAGGAGGGCCAAGGCCGCATTGTATTCGATTCGGACTGGCAGTACGAAGCCATGGTGACTAATCTGGAATGGGAACCGATCGATTTGTGGCGATTCTACAATCAGCGCTGCTGCATGGAAAATTACATTAAGGAAGCCAAGAACGGGTTTTCCATCGATCGCATTGCGACAGGTGATTTCAAAGCCAATGGTCTGGATCTGCTGATCAAGCTGCTGGCCTACAATTTGTTCGAGCGCTTCAAACGTGACTGCTGTGAGCCAGTCCATCAAGGCTATACGATTGCCCGGTTCCGTCTGGAATTCTTTTATTGCGCCGCAACGCTCATTCGGCATGGTCGCTCTATCCTACTCAAGCTTGCGAGGGACTTTCCCAGCCGTTATGTCTGGAAACGAATCGAGGTTCGAGTGGCGCAGTTAGAATAATGATAAGCAAAATTTTACATGGAAATCAGGACTGCCTCTTCATTGGGGAGGGGGAAAGACCATCTGCCGCAAGCTTCCGTCTCCACTAAAACATGGGAAACTCCCACCTTTTCACTTCTTAAGTCGCCATTGCTTTAGCATCTTGCATTGATCTTATGCACTTTCGAAATTCAGGTTAATAATTGGGATAAATGTGAACCCAAAGATGTAACGGGAGCAAAGTTTGCGTACATATTTATACCAACAAGTCTAGGATTGGTTATCAAGGTCCAGTGTGATGTTTGTAAAAGGGAATTACTACTAACCGAAGATGATTAAATCTTGAATTTTACATTTCTCCCAATGTGAATAAGGAATTCTACGCGACCGGATTAGATCTGGTCGTTTTTTTGTGCAGAACATATATTCGCTGACAAAAAGTTGTCATGACTTAATTATAAAATAAAAATATACTAGATCACTGAGGCAGAGGCAGAGTTTTTGGAGTTGTAGATGGGGGTGAAAAGAATGACATTGATTAAAGATCTGAGTACGAATGATGAATTCGTCGGCTTCTATTTGCTGAAAGAGCTGGAGCTGAAGCAGACCAATACATCCCCGGCAAAGGATTACTTCGATTTGGTGCTGTGTGATGCCAGCGGCCAGCTCCCTGCAAAGTATTGGGATGTGAAGGAAACAGAAAAAGACAGCTTTTCTCCGATGACGCTAGTCAAGGTTCAGGGAATCGTTCAATTGTATCGGGAAAAGCCGCAGGTTAAGATCACCCGGATTCGCAATGTAAGTAATGAAGACGGTGTGTCTCTAACCGATTTTATTCGGGCGGCTCCAATTGGATCTGCGGAATTATTAGAGGTCATATACAGAGTAATCGAGAGTATTTCGGACCCGGTCATTCGTGATATTGTAAGCTTTTGCGTCGATAAGGTGAGTGAGAAACTGGCTCATTATCCGGCAGCCAAAATGCACCATCATGCATACTTTGCAGGCTTGGCCTATCATATCGTTCGTATGCTAGAGATCGGCGAGTTCCTTTGCAAGCAGAGGGCATTTCTAAAAGAGGATATGATCAAAGCCGGGATTATCCTACACGATATTGCAAAGCCAGAGGAGATGATCGCTCAGCTTGGGGTCGTGACAGATTATAGCACTCAGGGAAAGTTGATCGGTCATATTGCAATGGCAGCTGGTTGGATCACAGAAGCTGCATTGCGGCTGGAACTTCCGCTTGATTCGGAACAAGTAATCGGATTGCAGCACCTTATTCTCTCTCACCATAACCTCGGAGAATGGGGGAGCCCGGTACAGCCGCAAACGGCAGAAGCGGTAGCATTGCACTATATTGACGCACTGGATGCCAAACTCCAGATGGCGGAGGACGCACTAAGCGCCACTTCGGACAAGGAGTTGTGGACACAGCCAGTCCGAGGGCTGGAGAATAAAGCGTTGTACCGGATGTCATTGTAGAAATTAAAATATACGAAGAAAATGCAATGAAACAAAAATACTTTGCGGCAAAATAGCGGCAATGGTATAATGTTATTGAGGAAGGTGATGTTATGTTTACACCCAAATATTCAATAACGGACACCATAGCCCGCAGACTAATGGATATACAACGCGCCAGTGTTGTGGTGGATTTACTTCCACTGCCCGCATCTATTCTGGATTTGCTTAAGAAAGAATCGATGGAAAAGACGGTCATTCTTTCAACGAAAATTGAAGGAAACACGCTTGACGAGGCGACGAAGCGAAAAGTCTTGTACCAAACCAGCAATGACAATGAAGAGCAGGAAGTTTATAACTTAATGAAAGCTTTGGAATACCTGGATGAAGCCGAAAAAAGACAGCTCCCGGTCACAGAGGAATTTATTAAAAAGCTGCATGCTATTATCCGAATATCACACGGACGAAGACCGCGTGTTAGCGAGTATCGCGAAGAACAGAATCAAGTAGGCAGCCGCAATGCCTCCGGTTTTTATTTGCCGCCGGAATGGAAAGATGTCCCGGTATTAATGGAGGATTTGGTTGCCTGGGTGAACTCGCCGGAAACCTATTCGGTTCCGGTTCCTATCAAGGCTGGCATATTCATGTGGCAGTTCCTAACGATTCATCCGTATTTGGACGGGAATGGCCGAACGGCTCGGATGATCACGACATATCTTTTACGACGCGGCGGATATGGCTTAAAGGGGTTATTTGTACTCGAGAATTTCTATGACCGCAACTTGGCTGAATATTATCGCCGACTCCAGTTGGGTCTCCATCACAATTATTATTTTGGTCGGAATGAAGCTGATTTGACGCCTTGGCTGGAATTCTTTATCGATGGTTTGGCGGAGGTTTTTCAAGAAGCCGCTGCCATCGTAACGGAGAAATCTGCTCAAATGACGAAAATCGAACCGGATCTAATTCGCAAGTTAGATCCCCAGCAAAGAATGGTGTTTGCTCAATTAACCTTTAAACAAGACACCCTAACGACAAGCGAAATGAGGGACCTGTTGCGTTTGTCGGACCGTTCAATAAGGGAAAAGGTAAGTCATTGGAGAGAAGAAGGATTCATTGAGCCGCGCGATCAAGACGCCAAAAGAGTTCGTTCGATCAAATTATCCGCGGAGTACGAGAAGCTGGCCCAAGACATTCGGAATGCCCCGGATCAGTTCGCTCATTTTCTAAAATGAATGAAGCACTGCGATCTCAAGTTGAGATGCCGCAGTGCTTTTTTTTTGTGCGAAGAACATATATTCGCTGACAATCTATGGTCGTTGCGATTTGTCATAATGGAGGAAAGACATGCGGGAGTGAGTACAGTGGATCAACCGATCTATATCGCCGTCACAGGCACGCAGCATTACTACGGAGCAGCATTTCTAAAGCCGGGTCAAATCGTTCACTTGATCAAAGACCCGGATAATCCGCATGACCATGAAGCGATAAAGGTGGATATGATCCCATTGGGCAAAATCGGTTATGTCGCCAACAGTCCGCATACCGTACCGAAAGGATGCCGCAGCGCCGTTGCGTTTTCTCCTTATAGGCAGGAAGAACCAGGTAAAGCGTAGAATCCCAATGATGATAAGGATTTACATTCTATATGCCACGATAGGAGATATAGCATGACGGATAAAGTGATTCAGCTCTTTAAAATACTTCTCGCCATTCAATCCAATCCGGGGATTTCGGCCAAGGAGCTGGCGGACAAATGCGAGACAACAGATCGAACGATTTACAGAGACTTGAGGATTTTGGATTTGATCGCACCGATCACGAACGAGGGTTATGGGAAAGGGTACCGTTTTGTCGGTAATTTCGCCATGTACCCGCTGAATTTCACGGAGCAGGAAGCGTTGGTGTTCTCTGTCCTGCCCTCCGTGTTGGACACCAGCAAGTTGCCCCCAGGCTTTGAATCCGCCTACGACAAGGTGATGGCTAACCATGTGAAAGAAACCCGGAAGCGGTACGATACATTGGAAAATGTCGCAGGCATGATCCAAATGGGCACCCCGGCTTATCGGGAGAACAGTACCAACTTCTTGCTGCCCATCATGGAAGCGATTATCGCCAGTAAGACGATCAGGGCTGTTTACCATACCCAGAGCCGGAATGAATTGACGGAGCGCGAAATTGATCCGTACTACCTGGTTCCAAGGGATCAACGGTTTTACTTGATCGGCTATTGTCATTCCAAGCAGGACATTCGCACGTTTCGTATAAGCCGTTTCCGCCATGTAGAGTTGACAAGTAATCGATTCGACAAGGGTGATTTTAACATTGCTCAGTATATGAAGCATACCTGGTCGATTGAACGCGGGGATTCTTTAATCACTTTTAAGATCAAATTCCAACCTGATGTCGCACGGTATGTGAAGGAAGAAGAATTATTCGTGAGACCGAAGATGACCGATCTGCCGGACGGCAGCTTATTATTCGAGGTCACCGTCAACCACGAGCGGGAGTTTATGAATTGGGTGGTTCAGTACGGACCTTCAGCGGAGATTTTAGAGCCTGCATCTGTCCGGGAAAAGTTCAAGGAACAGCTACAGCGTTGGGGGAAGTTGTATGGGCAGTAAGGTGCTGTTGTTGAACGATAGACGAAAGGAAGGTGTCCCTTTTGAAAATAGCAGGCACGTTTCTAGAACGTTTATATGATGCAATCCGTAAAGAGCCATTTCGCCGCAAAATGATTATTGCTCCTTCCTACATCGAAGGACAGTCCTGGTTGATGCGAATATGCCGGGAATTAGGGCCGGTTATGAACGTGGAGGTCCAAACGGTTCAATCCTTTGTAAGAAGTCAGGTTCAGTTCTCCCTGTATCAACAAGGGCTGACTTTCATCGGGGAACAGCGGTCCTTTTGGATTATCCATCATGTCATGGAACAAATGGCTTCCAAGCCGGATTCCTACATCGCGGTGGATCAAGTAAAGCCTGGTATTGCCATGCATGTTCACCAAGCCATTATGGATCTGCGCCGTGCCGGGGTGAAAGCAGAAGAACTGCGAAGCGATCAATTTTTGAGCCAGCAAAAAGGCAGCTATGTCAGAAAGGTGCTGTCAGCGTATGAGCGCTTTCTGAATCAGCGGAGCTGGATCGATTTCCCCGGCCTTTTGTCGCATTTACCAACCCAATTGCCGGAAAACGTGGAGCTTATTCTGCCAGACCCTATGCCGCTTTCACCGGTTTCCGCCCGGATGATGGAGCGGTTGTCAAACGGACGGATGACGAGGATTATAGCGGTTTCTTCCTTCACTGACGTCCAATCCACAATGCCGTTCGGAGAGGTTCAGTTCTATCATGCGACCGGAAGGCTGGCGGAGGTTCGCGAAGCATTGAGACGAATCATTCAGTGTAGGATTCCATTGGATGAAGTAGAGATGATCGTCGCGGATGAAGAATATGCGTTGGTTATTTCGACCATGTGTGCTTCTTTCGGTCTTCCCTGTTCCTTTGCAGACGGGCTGCCTGTGATTACATCCGGAATGGGAAGAGCCGCCCATTTCCTGCTGAACTGGTTGGAGTCCGGTTATCAGGTGCGGCCGCTCGTATCGATGCTGCAGCAGCAATTGATTACGTTCTCCGATCGTGAGCAAGGAATAACGAATGCGGATTGTATTCGAGCTCTGGAGAAAAGCGGAATCGGCTGGGGGAAAGAACGGTATATCAAGTTGCTGGGGTCGGGGCATGTTCGGTTCCAAGGGGATGCAGATGAAAAACCCGAAGAATGGGAGCGGACGGAACAACAACAGCGGGATGACGAGATCAAGAAGCATCTGACAAACCTCCTGGGAGAATTGTTTCCTGACGAAGCGGCGCTCTCCTCTCCTAAGGGAATCTGGGGATGGCTCGTTAACATCTTGGATCGATTTGGTGTATGCGGAACGGGAGATGATGCGATCGTCCTGCAAGAAATGAAAGGTATCGCTAAAGAACTGCAGGAATGTCCTGTTCCGGACTCGATGCCGTTTCAGCAAATGCTCTTGTATGCCCGAGACATGCTGCAGGAACTTCGAGTCGGGGTGCAACGGTTACCCAAGCCCGGATTCCTGTACATATCGAGTTTGTCGAACGGGGGGATCAGCGGGAGAAAACATACGTTTCTTCTCGGGATGGATGAACAGTCGTGGTCCGGGAATATCAGGCAAAATCCCATGCTTCTCGATGAAGAGTGCGGACGGATCGGTGCCGGGCTTCAAACAGCCGTGCAGAGACAAAGAGATCGGCAACGCCTTCGTGATGGTCGGCTTGGGATGATAAGCGGCAATATCACATTTAGCTTCTCGTCGTATGACTTGGCAGAAGGAGCGACAGCAAGCCCGGCTTTTCAACTTCTACAGGTATTCCGAAAAGTATCCGGAGAAACGAATGCGGACTATGAGATGTTGCACCGAAGCTTAGGCGAACCTGTCGGGTATTTGGATGTAGAACAGCCATCCTCTACTGAGCTAAATGGACTGCCATTGGACGGCTCTCATTATGTCTTCCGACAAATCCATGCGAATGTAAACCTTATGAGGGACCGGCAATCCTTCATCGAATCGGTCTATCCGTCGCTACGTCAAGGCAGACTTGCACTCGAGGCACGCGGCAGCTCGCAAGTGACGGAGCATGACGGATATATTGCGGGGGATGAATGGGCTGATTATTGGAAAGGCCGGGACGAACGGACGCTTAGCGCAAGTCAATTGGAGAAGTACGCGGAATGTCCGATGCGGTACTTTTTCCAATATGTGCTCAGGATTCGCGTGAAAGATCAGGTGACTTTTGACCGTACCTCCTGGCTGAAGCCGAATGAAAGAGGCTCGCTGCTGCACGAGGTTTATCGTCGTTATATGACGGAAGTCAGCGCAAGTAAAGCCGTGTCTATTACACACGATCATGCCCGTTTGCTTCGTATTGCGGAGGAGACGATTCTCTTATATGCCGAGCGGATTCCGGCACCGAGCCCTCATGTGTTTGAGAGGGAACGGCAAGCGATGCTCCGGGATGTGGACGTGTTCTATCGCATGGAATTGCAGGCTAAGACGGCCCCCCGGTTTTTCGAACAAGAGCTCATCGTGGACGGCCAGCCGTTGCACCTTGAGCTTGGCGAGGACATGGCGATTACGCTGCGCGGGATCGTCGACCGGATCGATCAAGTTGCGTCGCATCAATATCGAATTATCGACTATAAGACCGGCAGTCCTCGGCCTTACAAGGAAAATGGCATGTTCGCAGGCGGTACGCAGCTGCAACACGCGCTTTACGCAATGGGGACGGAGCTTTGGATGCGGCAAACGGGTGTGGATTCTGATGCAAAAGTGCTTGAAGCGTCTTACGTCTTTCCAAGCGAACGGGGGCACGGGCAAGTGATTGCGTGCTCGCAAACCGAACGTCATCGAGTCACCGAGGTGATCCGAGGAATCCTTTCGTCGATGGAACAGGGATTGTTTATTCCCGCTTCAAATCCTGGGGTCTGCAGATATTGCGATTTTGCGGCTGTATGCGGAGAGCACGCAGAGATGATGGCCGATAAGCGAAAGGACGAAGTGAATTCGGAGCTACTGCACACGCTGCTGGAGGTGGAGAACATTGAATGAACCATCTGATCAACAAGCTAGAAAGAGGATATTGGAGGAGCTGAACACGACCTTTCTGGTAGAAGCCGGTGCAGGCTCGGGAAAGACAACCAGCTTGGTCGGCAGATTGCTGGCGCTCATCGAGTCCGGAACGGCGAAGATGGAGCATATTGCGGCGATCACCTTTACGAATAAAGCGGCGGATGAGATGAAGGAGCGTTTCCGCATTGCTTTAGAGCGGAAAACGGCTGATATTGAAGGCGAAACTAGAGAACGAATGGAAGAAGCTTTGGCCAATCTGGACCAAATCTTCATTGGAACGATCCATGCGTTCTGTTCCTCCATGCTTCGCGAGCGTCCGATTGAGGCCGGATTGGACCCTTCTTTCGAAGAAATGGATGATGAAATGAATCGCGCGTTCCACGATCAATGCTGGGATGAATATCTGATTCAGCTGCAGGAGGAAGATAGTGAAGCACTTGCCTCCTTTACCGAGGTGGGAATCGACGTCAGCATCCTGAAGAATGTCTATGATCGGGTATCTATTTTTACGGATCTCCAAATCCCTTGCGAACCGGTTCATCGTCCTGATTTCAACCTCATCCGACTCTCCTTGCTTCCCATGATTGAAGAAGCCAACAGGTTTCTACCGACAGCTGAACCGGAAAAAGGGTGGGATAATCTTCAGGCAAAACTGCGTACTGCTAATCGTATGCTGCGGTTGTCGGATGAGCAGGACGATATGTTGATGCTAACGCTTGCGAAGATGTTTGACTTCAAACTGGATGTGAAGCAGTACAAATGGACGGATAAGAAGCAAGCCAAAGCCATATCCGAACGATTTCACGATTGGCAGATTACGGTCCTGTTCCCCTTTCTTCAATCGTGGCGGGAATATCTGTATCCGAAAGTCATTCAATTTGTCTTGCCTGCATTGGAGTATTGCAGAGAACGGCGATTGCAGGCAGGGAAGCTGAACTTTCAGGATCTGCTGATGTATGCCTGCCGTCTTCTGCGTGATTACCCGGAGGTTCGCGCATTTTTCGCCGGGCGCTACCAACGGCTTATGGTCGACGAATTTCAGGACACCGACCCGGTCCAAGCGGAAATGATGTTTCTCTTAACGGGGGCCGGCGATGATCCGAATGAACGGAATTGGCGGAAGCTTACTCCAAAGCCGGGTTCCTTGTTCCTCGTGGGAGACCCGAAACAGTCCATCTATCGTTTCCGCCGCGCGGATATTTCCATTTATAACGAGGTTAAATCGCGGATTCAAGCATGTGGAGATGTGCTTCACTTGACCAGCAATTTCCGATCCGTCGATGCGATCGGCGATTTTGTGAACGGGCAATTTGTCGGCAAGCTTCCCGTCCGGGAAACCGATGTTCAAGCGGCGTATGTCCGGATGGAAACGAATATACCGAATCCAAAGGGGAATAAGCGCGCGGGTCACGGGGTTTATGCACTCACTTACCCGAAAATTCCCGGAGGCAAGGATGAAGTAGCGGCGGTTGACGCACAGCGTATTGCCGCAACCATCGCGTGGGCTTGCCGCGACGGAAATTTGCAGGTTCAGGAGCGCAACGGTTCATCTTGGGTGCTCAGAGAGGCGCAGCCCAGCGATTTTCTTATATTGACAAGAACGAGGCATTATTTGCATCTCTACGCAGAAGAATTGGAGAAGCGGGGCGTTGCTGCGGAAACTGTCGGAAGCTCCGCTCTATACCCCGAGCTTCATACGCTGGGACAATTGGCCCTCTACCTGGCCGATCCATCCGATCAGGTGGCGATGCTGAGCGTCTTGCGCGGACCTCTATTCGGGATTAGCGACAAGGAACTAATGGCGTATCGTGTTCAAGGGAATGCGTGGTCGATCTACCGGCTGCCAGAGGAGTCAGCAGAACAGGATAATCGAGTTGTCGCTGCATGCCGGAAACTGCGGGAATATGCCAGCTGGGTGAAAGAATTGCCTGCATGGGCAGCCTTGTACCGCATTCTGGAGGATACTGGTCTTTTGCCTTATTCCACGGTGCAAGAAGCAGGGGCGAACCGTTCGGGAACACTGCTTAAAATGCTGGAATTATTGCAACGTGACGCCATGCTCGCATCGGATTGGCATGAACTGACGCGTGCGATTTCGAACATTCGGGAGAGTAACGGCATGGAAACCGCCAGTCTCTACGCGGGCAAAGGGCAAGCGGTTCGGATCATGAACGTGCATAAGGCGAAAGGGCTTGAAGCGCCTATCGTGTTTCTCGCTTGTCCTTGCGGGGAGAAGGATCATGACGCCGACCAGTTTGTTGATCGTTCGGAGGCTGAGGCCGCGGGCTATTTCCTGATCCAACAATCGAAAGGGTTCCAGAAGGAAACGATTGCCCAGCCGGTTGGCTGGGAAGCGATGAGCGTGCGGGAGCGAGCATTCATGCATGCGGAGCGGGATCGACTTCTCTATGTCGCGGCGACACGAGCGAAACAAATGCTAGTGGTCTGTCTCTATCCCGAACAACCTGCCAAGTGCCCGTGGAGTTCACTCATGGATGGGATGGAGCTAATCCGGGAGTTGGATGTTCCGGAATCGGATGTTCAAACAGATGAGTATGATCGGGAACTTGACGGAGATATTGTAATTGGGACAACTTCATCTGGTTTATCCGGGTCCGAAGCCTCATCCATTGATCTAGGTGCTTACTTGGCCCAGAGAGAGCAGGTGTTCCATCAACTGCGCCAACCGACTTATGCCGAATCAACCGTTACCGGGCTGACGAAGAGCATGAGCGACACGCCGGAATGGTCAGCCACTGGGAGGGGCCAATCTTTCGGCAGCGTGATCCATAAGGGGCTTGAAGCAGTTGGAAAAGGTCTTCCGATGAGCGAATTGCCTGTATACGTTCAATACCTCTGCCAGACCGAAGGAGTATCAGAGAAGGACGCGGGGGATGCCCTGCCTGTTCTCCGAGAAGTTCTAGAAAGTGAACTCTGGCAGCGCAGTCTGCAAGCGAAGCAACGGTTGTTTGAAATCCCGATCATGATGGTTCAGGGCAATAGGGAGACAACGTCTTATCCCGCAACCGAGCAAACGATGTCGGAAACAGCCGCCGCGGCATTAACACAACAGTCCAATAACGGCGGCAATCTCTTGGTGAAGGGTGTAATAGATTTCGCTTTCGAAGAGGAAGATGGCTGGGTGATCGTCGACTTCAAAACGGATCAATTGGATGAGAACAAATTGGAGCAGTTTGTCCGGTTTTATGCGCCACAAGTGCAGGCTTATGCTAAACCCTGGTCGGAGACATTCGGCTATCAAGTGAAGGAAGCTGGTTTGTATTTTGTTAGTTTGCAGAAACATGTCATATTAGGACAGTCCGTAGTATAATTAGACAAGAATCTACATGGCAGAGGAGATCGTTATGATTACAGGTGAATTAAGGCAAAAAGTAGACCGGATTTGGGAGACATTTTGGACCGGCGGAATCACTAACCCATTAAGTGTGATCGAACAGTTTACATATTTGTTGTTCATTAAAGGACTGGACGAAGCGGAAACGCGTAAGGAAAATGAATCCGTGCTGCTGTCGTTACCTTTTACCGGATTATTTCCAAGTGACAAGCAACACTTACGCTGGAGTCAATTTAAATTGTTCGATCCTCAGCGGATGTATGATGTTGTCTCGAACGAAGTATTTCCTTTCATCAAGACGCTTCACGGAGATAAGGATTCAGCCTATGCCAAATACATGGGTGATGCCATCTTTATGATCCCGACTCCGAATATGCTTGTACGCATTGTCGAAGGCATCGATACGATTGACATGAAGGATAGAGATACTAACGGGGATTTGTATGAGTATCTGCTATCCAAGGTAGCTACAGCTGGAACGAACGGACAGTTCCGGACTCCGAGACACATTATCGAAATGATGGTCGCTTTGATGAAACCGACGCCTGAAGATATTATTTGTGACCCGGCTGCTGGTTCGGCGGGATTTCTCGTTGCCGCGGGAGAATATTTGCGTAACCATCATGCCGATCTATTCCTAGTTCAGGGGTTAAAGGAGCATTTCAATAATCATATGTTCTACGGTTTCGATATGGACCGTACGATGCTTCGTATCGGTGCTATGAATATGCTGCTTCATGGAGTGGATAACCCGAATATCGAATACCGTGATTCCTTGAATGAAAACAATACCGACAAGGACAAATATACACTAATCTTAGCCAATCCGCCGTTTAAAGGGTCGCTTGATGCGGATGCGGTAGCAGCGGACTTATTGCGTGTGACCCGCACAAAGAAGACGGAGTTGCTGTTCCTTGCTCTGTTCCTACGTATGCTCAAAGTTGGGGGACGCTGCGCTTCCATTGTACCGGACGGTGTTTTATTCGGGAACAGTACGGCTCATAAAGATATTCGTAAGGAAATTGTTGAGAATCACAAACTTGAAGCAATTATTTCAATGCCAAGCGGGGTTTTCAAGCCGTATGCTGGGGTTTCGACAGCTATTATGATCTTTACCAAAACAGGTGCAGGCGGGACAGATCACGTTTGGTTCTATGACATGAAGGCGGATGGTTACTCGCTAGATGATAAGCGGAATCCGATTGAGGCGAATGATATCCCCGATATTGTTGGGCGTTTTGGTAATTGGGATGCAGAGAAAGAGCGTAAACGCACGGAGAAGTCTTTCCTGGTTCCGGTAGATGAGATTCGTAACAATGAGTATGATCTCAGTATTAATCGTTACAAAGAAACAGAGTATGAGGAAGTTAAGTACGAGGACCCGAAAGCTATTCTGGCTTCGATCAAGCAACTAGAGGAAGAAATTGTTAAAGGTCTCGAGGAACTGGAGGCGCTGCTAGGGTGAGAGTTAGAAGGATTGGAGATTTATTTACAATTGCTAAAGGAAAAAAATATGAAGATGCTCAAGCAAATGCTGCGAACGAGATGGTTCGTTATATACAGATAGAAGACCTACGAAATGACAACAACATTAAAATGGTAAACAAAATTGATAATGGCGTATACGTAACAAGTAATGATGTATTGATTGCATGGGACGGCGCCAATGCGGGAACAGTTGGCTATAATCTCACGGGAATTATAGGCAGTACATTAGCTGTATTAAGACCACTGGATTCCGATAATTATATTCCATATATAGCAATGTTTCTTCGATCAAAGAGTTCTTATCTAAGAGATAATTGCACTGGGGCAACAATTCCGCATATCAATAAGAAAGTTTTAGAAGATATTGAAGTCCCGTTACCTTCGTATGATCAACAAAAAGAAATTGCATATTTACTAGATAAAGCCCAAACTTTAATTAATAAGCGCAAACAAGCAATAGCCAAGCTTGATGAATTGGTTCAAGCTGTGTTTTTGGATATGTTTGGTGATCCAGTTAGTAATGATAAGTCTTGGGAACAACACATATTTAACAAATTTATTCAGGATATTGAGAGTGGATGGAGCCCAGTATGTAAAACCACTCAAGCAAACAGTGATGAATGGGGAGTTCTTAAGTTAAGTGCAATTACGTCGGGATTATACAATGCCTCTGAAAATAAAGTAATAACAGAAAGTACTATTCCAAAGCCTAGCTTAGAAGTTAGAGCGGGAGACTTATTATTTGTTAGGAAAAATACATTAGATCTTGTTGGGACTTGTGCTTATGTTTTTGAAACACCCTCAAAATTAATGTTGCCCGATACCATTTTCCGATTTGTTTTAAGAGAAGATAGTAAAATGAATAAGCTCTTTTTGTGGCAACTATTTAATTATCCCAAATATAAAAAGCAAATTCAAAAATTAGCAGGCGGTACTGCCGGATCCATGCCAAATATATCAAAGAGCAAGTTATTAAATTTTGAAGTAATATTTCCTGACCCAGAATTACAAAATAAATTCTCTGCGATAGTCCATAAGATTGAACTACAAAAGAGGAAGCAATTTCATTCTCTCCAACAACTAGAATCCAACTTCCAAGCCCTGCTTCAAAAAGCTTTTAAAGGCGAATTGAAAGTGAAGGACGGTGTAGCGGTCTAGATGAGCGATGTACAATTATCAAATTTTGGATTTCTCAGTGCAAATAAAACATATGCCAGCTTTGCAGGTGCATGTGTAGAGGCGGAGAAAGCATTGGTTGTCAGTCCGGCGACCAGTGCTATCCTGTGCAGACGGGCTTTGGAGCTTGCTGTAAAATGGCTGTTTACCTATGATAGCGACTTGAAGGTTCCCTATCAAGACAATCTGTCAAGCTTGATTCACGATGTAACTTTTCTCCGCGTAATCGATCAATCCATGTTACCTCAGCTGAAATATATCACGAAGCTAGGCAATGCCGCTGTACATTCGAATGCGACGATCAGCCGCGGCGAAGCAATTCTGTCACTTCGTAACCTGCATAACTTTATCTGCTGGATTGATTATTGCTATTCGGTCGAGTATACCGCGAGAAGCTTTGATGAAAAACTCCTGTTGGAAGAGAACAAGCGCCAAGAGAAAGTGAGACCTCAGGAACTCCAGGACTTATACGACCGTTTAGGTTCAAAGGACCGTAAGCTGGAAGATCTGATTAAAGAAAACGAAGAGCTTCGGAAGCTGCTGACAGAACGCAAAGCACAGAATACCCTTGAGTATGACTTTGCGCCGGATCAAATCAGTGAATATGAGACCCGCAAACGTTATATTGATCTCGAGCTAAAGCTTGCAGGATGGACATTCCGGCAAAATGTATTGGAAGAGTTTGAAGTCCAAGGTATGCCAAACGGACAAGGGATCGGTTATGTCGACTATGTGTTATTCGGTGAGAACGGGAAGCCCCTTGCCGTTGTGGAAGCGAAACGAACAAGTTCTGATCCCAATATAGGTAAGCAGCAAGCAAAGCTTTATGCGGATTGTTTGGAGCAAAGGTACGGACAGCGTCCGGTCATTTATTATACGAACGGTTTTATAACGAACTTCTGGGATGATCTTTACTATGCCAGTCGGCAAGTATCCGGGTTCGCCAGTCAGGATGAGCTGCAGCTTCTCGTGAACCGGCGCTCGATCCGAAGGCCGCTGCAGGGTGTACAAATCAACAACTCCATTGTAAATCGTCCTTATCAGCATGAAGCAGTCCTCTCGGTTTGTGATGCATTAAACAAAGGACAGAGGACCGCTTTACTTGTCATGGCGACAGGCAGCGGTAAAACACGTACCGCGAGTGCTATTGTTGATGTGCTTAGCCGACATAACTGGGTGAAGAATGTGTTGTTTCTTGCTGATCGTACAACGCTTGTTCGTCAAGCCAAAAACAGCTTCAGCCAGTATTTGCCCGATATGACACTATGCAACTTGCTGGACAGCAAGGATAATCCGGAAACGGCGAGAATTGTTTTCTCTACGTACCCGACGATGATGAACGCAATCGATGAGGCCAAGCGAAAGGACGGCAAAAAGCTGTTTACGGTTGGTCATTTTGACTTGATCATCCTTGATGAATCGCATCGAAGCGTCTATAAGAAATATAAGGCCATATTCGATTATTTTGATGCTATCCTGCTGGGCTTGACGGCAACTCCCAAAGATGAAGTCGACAAAAACACATATGACGTGTTCCGTCTGGAAAATGGTGTTCCAACCTTTGCCTATGAACTAGAGCAAGCAGTCAAGGAAGGATATTTGGTGGATTACCGTACCGTGGAAACAACAACCAAGATCATGGACGACGGCATCCGCTACGATGATCTGTCCGAAGAGGAAAAAGAGCAATACGAAGAAGTGTTGCTGGAGGATGAAGAAGAGGAGCCGCGGGATATTGATAGTGCAGCGATTAACGAATGGTTGTTTAACCAGGATACGATAGACCGTGTGCTGCAGTTTGTTATGGAGCGGGGCTTGAAGGTAGAAGGCGGAGATAAGCTGGGCAAGACCATCATATTTGCCAAAAACCATCGGCATGCAGTTGCAATTGTAGAGCGGTTCGATAGCCTGTATCCTGAATTAAAGGGGCATTTTGCACGGGTCATTGATATCAAAACGAATTATTATCAATCTCTGATTGATGATTTTTCCATTTGGAACAAGCTTCCTCAAATTGCTGTTTCCGTTGATATGCTCGATACAGGCGTAGACATCCCTGAGGTTGTCAATCTGGTATTCTTCAAGAAAGTTCGCTCGAAGTCGAAGTTTTGGCAGATGGTGGGCCGAGGGACACGGTTGTGTAAAGATCTACATGGTATTGGTGAGGACAAGCAGGAATTCCTGATCTTTGATTTCTGCCGTAACTTTGAGTATTTCCGGGCCAATCCGAAAGGGAAGGATACCGATATTGCCGAGACCTTATCGGAAAAATTGTTCAATGTTCGTACTCAGATTGTACGTGAACTTCAACAACTGCGTTATCAGGAACCCGAATATATAGAACATCGCACGGAATTGGTGAAATTGTTGAAGGATAGCGTGAGTGCGCTAAATGAGGAGCATTTTCGCATCAGACAGCATATCCAGTATGTCCATAAGTATAAAAATGACGCTGCATGGCGCTCCTTAACCGATACTGATATGGGGGATTTGAAGGAGTATATTGCTCCTCTTGTCGTTTCTTTAGACCATGACGAATTAGCAAAGCGGTTTGATTATATGATGATGATCATCGAATTGGCTAAGCTTCAGGGAACACAATCGGTGAAGCCGCTTCGCAAAGTCATGGAGACGGCAGAAAAACTCTCCAAGTTGGGTACGATTCCTCAAGTCGTCGCACAGCGACATGTCATAGAGAAGGTCTTGACGACAGAGTTCTGGGAAGAAGCGGACATCTTCGAAATGGAGAAAGTTCGTGTTGCTTTACGGGATCTCATTAAATTCCTGGAACGGGAAACACAACAAATCTATTATACGAACTTCAAAGATGAATGGCTTGCTGTAGAGGAAAGTAGAGGCTTCTATAACACCAATGACCTGCAAAATTACCGTAAAAAGGTCAACCAGTATTTACAAACGAACAAGGATCAAATCGCTATCTATAAATTGCGCAACAACAAACCGATCACGAAACAAGATCTGGAGACGCTTGAACATATTCTATGGGCAGAACTCGGAACCAAAAAAGATTATGAGCGGGAATATAAAGACTTACCGGTAACGAAGCTTGTACGGACGGTCGTAGGGCTCGACCAGGAAGCCGCGAATGAAGCATTCACGGTATTCCTGCAGGAAAACCGTCTGAATGTCCATCAACTACGGTTTGTGAAGCTGATTATCGATTATGTAGTGAAAAACGGTATTCTTGAAAAATCCGTACTCCAAGAGGAGCCATTCCGCTCGGTCGGCAGTATCACGGAACTGTTTAGTAATAATCTGGACGATGCACGAGCAATTATCGGTATTATTGATACGATTAATAAGAACGCTGAGGTTGTTGGGGCTTAGTATTTTCGGATTGTAGATACTACTACTAATTTAATTACTTGCATCTGGGCGTAACTAAAATGGACATCTATTTTAGTTACGTCTTTTTTAAATTAACATTTTCGGGGTGAAGAAGTAATGATTAAAGAAATTTCCATTAAGAAGATAGCAACTTATGATAGTACAGGTGTTGTCTTTAGTGGATTAAAGAAAATTAATTTTTTCTACGGTTCCAATGGAAGTGGGAAAACATCATTATCAAATGCTATGAAAAATATTGAGAACTTCCCGGATTGTAATATTGATTGGGCATCACAACCATTAAAAACATTGGTATATAACCAGAAATTCGTTGAGGAAAATTTCCATCAGGATTCGCACATTAAGGGTATATTCACATTAGGTAAGGAGTCAACTGAAATAAAAAATGAAATTGCTGAAAAGAAGAGGCTTGTTGATAAATTAGACGAAGAGATTCGTAGATTGCGCACTAACTTGTCCAATAAAGAAGAGGAATATAACGCGAATGAAAATGAATTTATAGAAGATTGCTGGGAATTGAAAAGAAAATATGATAACGAGTTTTTGCAAGCTTTTTCAGGTGTTCGAAATAATAAAATGAACTTTATGAATAAATGTAAACAGTCGCATTCACTTGAAAATAAGTTATGTGATTTAGAGGATTTACGTGCTCGTTCAAATAAATTATTTAATGGAAGTTTAGTGAAAATTCAAACGTTGCAATCAATAAAGAATGACGAACTAAACGTTGCTTGTTCAAGTCGAATATTCCAAAAACAAATTGTTGGTAAGCAGGAGGTCGATATCGCCGCTCTCATTTCTAGACTGGCTATAAGCGATTGGGTAAAAAGAGGATATGATCATATACATAAGTCGGAAGGTAAATGCCCTTTTTGTCAACAGTCATTGCCGGATGGTTTTTTGAATAAATTGGAAGAGTACTTTAATGAAACCTATGAAAATGAAATGAAGGAATTGGCAAATTGTGTTAAACTATACATGGAATCATATGATAATCTTGAGACTTCGATCCAGGATCTAATGGAAAAAGAAGTACCATATATCGATAAAGAGAGAATAAATCAACAGTTAGAAATAATAAGATCGAAAAACGAAATCAATCTCGAATTAATTGAACAAAAACAAAAAGAACCAAGTAAGAAAATTGCATTAGTTCCTGTTGACGAATTTGTAAAAATTATCAATTTAGAAATTGAGAGGGTTAATCAGGAAATCCTTGGACATAACAGGTTGGTTGATAACCGAGCCCATGAAGAACAGCTTCTTAAGGATCAAATATGGAGATTCATTGCAAATGAAAATCTGCATAATCACGAAAAATATGTACGCAAAGAATTTAATATTAAGAATGCGATTACAGGGATAAAAGATGGGATCTCATCAAAAACATCTGAGAAAAACAGATTGATTTCAGAAATCGAGGGTTTAGAGGCTCAAATCACTAGTGTAATTCCATCCGTTAATGAAATGAATCGTCTGTTAAAAGCGTATAATTTTACAAATTTTAAGTTTGCGTATACACAAAACCAGGGAAATTATCGCTTGGTACGATCCACTGGAGAAGATGTGAATCAGACGTTGAGTGAAGGTGAAAAGACATTCGTAACGTTTTTATATTTTATGCATTTGTTGAATGGAAGTAATAACAGAGATCTTATTACAGAGAATAAAGTCGTTGTAATTGATGACCCTATTTCTAGTTTGGATAGCAATGTATTATTTATCGTTAGCAATCTTATTTTAAAACTTATTGATGATATCAGGAACAATCAAAATAATATTGTTCAATTATTTGTTTTAACCCATAATGTATATTTCCACAAAGAAGTAACTTTTAATAAAAAGCGTTCAAAAGGCGGAAAATTACATGATGAAACATTCTGGATTATAAGAAAAGTTAATAATGTTACTGAGGCTCAATCCTATGATACAAATCCAATAAAAACTTCATATGAGTTAATGTGGCAAGAACTTAGATTTGCAACACAGAGTAGTTCTTCAACAACGGTTCAAAACTTGATTCGTAGAATTATAGAAAACTATTTTAAAGTATTTGGTAATTTTAGTGAAGATGATATACTGAATAAATTCGATGAAGAGGAAAAGTTAATATGTAAATCGCTTTTATCCTGGGCAAATGACGGGTCACATTTTGCAAGTGATGATTTGTATATTGAACATCCATTAGATACAAACGCTAGATACCTTAATATATTTGAAAAAATATTCAAAGTTACAAATCATCATGCACATTATAAAATGATGATGGGAGTAGAAGAAGCTGATCAGAGTGAGATCCCTCATGCACAGGTATCGTGATTGATTGAGCCTTTCCCATTAACAATAACAAATATACAATACAATTTACCCAAACAAAGCGTTTCTTTATTACTTTGTTTGGGTTTTTCTTATTTTTACAGGACTTATTGCCTATATTGTCGAATTAGCAGCAAGGGGGTTTTATTCCATGAGAACGTATATTCTATGACAACATGTTGTCTAATCAGTATGTTCTAATATGATCAGCAGACATTAGCGATGGAGGGATTGGGTATGGCATTTCTGAAATGCTCGGAATGCACCAATATGCTGAAGGCGATTCAAATTTCTAATAAGATCAGTCAAGTTGGGGAGCAACGGCTCCTAGAATATTCGCCAACAGGGATCAAATGCTCAGACTGGACTCCTGTAATTGAAAACCTCCGAGGATACGAAGAGGGAATTTACTGCCCTTCTTGTTTTGCTATCGTTCCTCTAGAGAAAGAAGAATTTATTCTATGTGAAGATAACCGAATTCCCGGCGTAGTAAGTCATGAGTTTTCATCCGATGATGTACTGGATAAGCTGAAGAAGTTGGCCGAGGAAGAAGTTGCCGAGATTTATGTTCATACACTTCCTGCGAAAGAAGCTACTTTTGCGGATATTCCTGAATCAACGCCAGAGCCCATCAAGGACGCCTTACATCGAATGGGAATTACGCAGTTATATTCTCACCAAGCACAAACAGCCGATGCAGTCCATTCTGGTTCGAATGTTGTCTTGGTCACTTCAACATCATCTGGAAAGACGTTGTCCTATAACCTGCCGATTCTTAGCCGGTTGTATAATCATCCTGAAGAACGGGCATTGTACATATTTCCTACCAAGGCATTAGCTAATGATCAACTAGATCAAATCAGACGTTTTGGTACGGATGAAACGAAGGATCAATCATCCTTGGATGAGTGGTTTGAAACTCAATTGCACTTAGGAGATCGCCTGATTCATATCGGCCGGCTGGATGGGGATACCGAGAATGGGCCGCGGCAGCGAATTATGGAAAAAGCACAGGTATGGATGACGAATCCGGATATGATTCATTACTCCATTCTCGGGCAAGTTCAGAAGGTGAAGTATGCGACCGCACACCACATTCGGAATTATCTGCGGAACCTCAAATTTATCGTGCTTGATGAGATGCATATGTACCGAGGTACATTCGGAAGTCATGTCGCATTGGTACTCAGACGCCTGCTTAAGGTTTGTCGAGAACTTGGTAATACTCACAACATCCAGATTATTACGAGCTCAGCAACGATTGAAAATCCTATTAGATTAGCAGAGGATCTTACAGGTCTTAGCGGATTCACCCTCATCAATACAGATGGTTCCGCCCATCAGAAAAAGGGGATCGTCCTCTGGAATCCCGGTATGTCAGCCGATGAACAAGTCCGCCGCGCGCCTTCTACCGATGCGATTACGATGGCGAAACAAATTATGACTGTGGATCAGAAGGTGATTAAGAGCATTATTTTTCAGCCTTCTCGCAGCCAGACGATGGTATTTACCCGTTATATCAAAGACGTCTTGCGCCAGCCTCTCCGACTACCAAAAGAGAAAGTGGAAGGAGAAAAACTCGCGGCATTTTATACCGGAATACTGCCGAATGATACTCGGAAACGGATTATTGAGAGACTCAAGTCCCACGACATTCATGTCATTATTACTACCAATGCCCTTGAAGTCGGGATTGATATCGGTGATTTGAGTCTTGCCGTTCTTGTTGGTTATCCCGGATCGAAAGCGGCATTCTCCCAACAGATCGGACGTGTTGGCCGCAAAGGCGAGGGTGTTGCCATATTGATCTGGCAGGATGAACCGCTTCAGCAGTATTACATGCGTAACCCGCTTGAATTTATCTATAAAGCTCCCGAGGTAGTTAGGATTAATCCAACAAATTACAAGTTGTTAGCCATGCACATCCCGTTACTAAGAGAAGAGCTCGGGAGAGAAGTCACGAAGGAAGACTTGCAGGACATGTTTCCTGGATTACTCGAAGATTATATTGAGACTGTACTGCAAGTAGCTGCAACAGCTAACGATGAGGCGATCGTTGATGACAAGTTTAGTCTTCGATCAATGTCTGGTAAAAATTACAGCGTAACCATTCGGGGACAAAATCAAACGATAGTAGACAGTTTGGATGAGTGGAGTGCTCTTCGTGATTTTTATGAAGGCGCGATCTATTGGACTCCTGGAGAGAAAGGCTATCGAGTAGACTCTATCAATCGCAGAAAAGGTGAAATTATTGTATTGCCTATTCAGGAACTAACCTATTACACTCAATCTACTTATCGTGATGTCATCGACATTATGCAGACTTATCAGAAGCAAAATATCGAAGGCATCGATATGGCCTATGGTGAACTGGAGATCAAGCGGAGCGTCTTCGGTTATAAAAAAGTTTACTTCGGACAGAAGCATGAGTCGGAGCAGGTTCAATTGGATCATCCGTCCGTCACCCGATTCACTCCGGAAGGAATGTGGGTTACACTAACGGATTCTCAATGGAGCCAATTGAAAAATGGCATTCAGGAGTTAGCGGATGAGGGCAGATCCATCGACTTATTGGCTGAAGCTTCCCTTCACGCTGCAGGTCACGCTATGACTTCGGTTATTCCTGACCTCATCATTTGTGACGCTAATGACTTTACAGGCTTTTCGGCGAGCGGGATGACGGCTTTTGCCAATAGACCTGTTATCGGCTTCTATGGCGAGAACGGGTCCGGTCTCGGGACCATCGAAGCGATCTATGAGAAACTTCCGCAAGTGCTTCGAAAAGCGCTTGAACTTATTGAGAGCTGCCCTTGTGCCGAAGGATGTCCTAGCTGCGTGCAGCTCCCAGGTAAAGGGAATATTGAATTGTTCAAACCTGGAGCCAAAATGCTGCTGAAGATTTTGATAGAAGGGATCGATTAAGAATGCCTGTAATCTGTTCCGCTTGCGGAGGCCAAAGACCTTACGGGGACTTCATTCAAATCAGCTATAAGGCGGATCCAAAGGGCTATTACCGTAAGATCCATCAACGTGCAAACGGGATTCGAGTTTCACAGTGGCGCTCCCTTGAACCCGATATGGAGTCCTATATAAACAAACCATCCGGCGTTTATTGTTCTCATGATGGATGTTCAATCTTGGATGACATGTTGACACCGGAAGAAACGGAATTGCTCATAGATCGAAGACTTCCTGTTCAACATGTATTCGATAGTGAAAAACTCGTCCAGAATTTGCTCGAACTCGGAACTCGTATTCGAAGTGACGTCCACGTGCATCAAATTGACGCCAACCAAGGCGCTTATGCTGACCAAATCCTTATGCCCAGTTGGCTGCAGCGGAAGCTTCATTCTCTGGGGATTAATAAACTGTATGAGCATCAAGGGGAAGCTATACAGAACATCCGTGAAGGCAGAAATGTCGTTCTCTGCACGAAAACCGCATCTGGAAAATCATTGGCGTACAATGTTCCCATCATCGAAAAATTGGTTGCTGATCCGAATGCCTGTGCGCTTTATTTGGCCCCGTTCAAGGCATTAGTCGAGGACCAGTACGCTCACTTGAAAAAATGGGCTGATGATGTAGAAGAGCAGGGGAATCAAATCTCGCTTAATGGATTTTCTCGATTCTCTGTTAATGGACAGCAATTATCCGTTGGGGTTCTCCACGGGCAACGTAACGTTCCAGAGCATATGAGAAAAGATCAGGCATCTAGCTTCGTGTTCTCTGAGGGGCGCTATTGGCTGACCAACGTACACTATCTGCATTTAATTCTTCAAGGTGCAGGTTCGCCTAAGGGAAAAGGCCCTGGGCTGTTGCGCTTTCTGCAAAATCTTCGGTTTGTCGTCATTGATGAGCTGCATCAATACTCAGGCTTGTTAGGTTCAAAGGTTTCTTTGGTCCTTCGCAGATTAAGAATGTTATGTGACAGGTTGGGAAATAAAAACGTCCAGTTTATTGCCTGCTCGGCTACAATTGCTAATCCAAAGTATCTAGCTGAAGAATTAACAGGAATGCGTGGACTGAAAGGATTTCATGAAATATCGGGTGTACAAGCGCCAGTAAAGAAGAAAGCGATTTTGATGTGGAATCCTGGCTTATCAGACGAAGAGCAGAAGAAAAGGGCTGTTGTTTCCGATCTCTATGAAATTCTGCGCACGATCTACAAGGATGGAAGATGGCCAAGAAGTATCATTTTCACAAGCAACCGCCAGCAAGCCCAGCTTTTAAGTCGTGAATTAAACATGATATTGCGCAGCCATCTTCATGATCATGGCGGGCTTTCGGCAGACGAACCACATGAGTTTTTTCTGCCGTACCATGCATACCTCACGCAAGAAGTTAAAGAACGAACCATACAAAAACTTGAGCAAGGCGAGATCCTTGGAGTGGTCACTACTAGCGCCCTAGAGGTCGGAATTGATGTGAAGTGTCTGGATGTATGTATCTTACTCGGATACCCTGGCTCCCAGGCTTCCTTTTGGCAGCAGGCTGGACGAGTGGGACGCAGCAGAGACGGTGTGGTGATTATGATGCTTCAGGAAGAGCCGTTGCAGCAATACTTCGCCCGCAACCCTGAAGAATTCTTTAAGCTCCCGCCTGAATCAGCAGCGATTAATACAACGAATCCCAAGCTATTAAAGGAGCATCTCGCATACGCAGCTCACGAACTGGGAGGAACGTTGACCAATGCTATGAATTATGTTCGCTCTTCGGCGCTTCGCAAAGTGGTTGCGGAAGCAAGCGACCAGTGGCAGCAGATCGAAGGAAAACTCCTCTATCATGGTGAAACGCCAAGATATCAAACTTTGTTTACAATGGGGGCTACTTATACGGTTGTAACCAAGAACGGATGGAATGAGGATATCTTATTCCAAAGTGTCGACGGGCGTTCCTTAATACGAGATTATCATGTCGATGCTGTATTTCTGGGACCAGACAATCGTACCTTCTATAAGGTCAAGTGGGTCAACGGTAAGCAACGCAAAGTGGTTGTGGAGCCGGTAAGAACGGATTATCATACTCGCGGAATAGTCCGCGATAGCATAGAAATCCATGACATCACCCATCCACTGAGAAGTGACGCGGCGATCAAATCCAATCTTGGAAACATCATCGTAAAACGAAGCACATTTGGCTACAAAAAAATCTACAATCACGGCGCAACGCCTCCCGAAACCGTGCAATTGACAAACACATATCCTGTCAGTTTCCAAACCGAGGCGTTTTGGCTGATGTGGGATCACCAAGGAAGGGATGAACTTAAAGGTCTGCTCAATGATGTACTGGATCGCGATACCATTGACTTGGAGACCATGGCTGAGGGAAGCCTTCATGCGGTTGAACATGCCATAGCTTCGGCGATACCGGCCGTTGTAAGGTGCAGTATGGCTGATTTTCAGCACACCTCTTTTTATTCTGGCTCAGCATTGTTTGGAATGCCCGGAATGTTCTTCTACGACAGCCAAGCAGGGGGAGGTTCAGGTATAGTCGAGGTCGTTGCGGAAAAATTCGGGGTTCTCTTGGAGAAAGCCCAACAGATCATTAGCAGCTGTGGTTGTTCGGACGGCTGCCCATCCTGCATTCAGCTGTTTCATTGTGAGAAGCAGAATGAGCCGCTGCATAAGGCTGGGGCTTTGCTGGTTCTTAATCACCTGCAAAAATATCCGGTTTGCAACCATTCATGAGAAACTGATCTTTGAAATTGAAGGGAGGAAACCGTGTCCATGACTTTAATCGATAAGGCAATTGAGTTTGCTGCCGTTGCACATCGGGAACAGCGCCGAAAAGGCACAGAGATACCATACATTAGTCATCCTTATGCTGTGGGCATGATTTTGCAGCGGGCAGGTTGTTCGGAGGAAGTTGTCGCGGCTGGAATTTTGCATGACACGTTGGAAGATACCGATACAACGGAGGAGGATTTACTGGCCTTCTTCGGTCCTAAAGTATTGGAAATCGTAAAAGGCTGCTCAGAACCGGACAAAGGTGCATCATGGGAGGAAAGAAAGCAGCATACGCTCGATGAACTTAAACATGCAACCGTTGCTATTCGGCAGACGTCCTGTGCAGACAAACTACACAATATTCGTTCGATTAAGAGGGACTTGAAGCAGTACGGTGAGGAGGCATGGTCTCGTTTCAAACGAGGACGTGATAGTCAGGAATGGTACTATAAGGGGCTGGTGGAAGGCCTCGGGTACAAATCACGGTTTAAGTTGCTTGAAGAGTCCCGAAATATGAGGCAGACTTCGATCGTCTAGCTAACTATTTGGTGGAACGCGGGATCGAGTTTCAGTCGAATAGTGAAGGGCCAATCATCCTGATCGGCTTCTGCACAGCGCTGATGCAGCTATTGAACTTATATCCGCATGAGATTTATCATCATTTCAATAAATGAAATCGAGGAGATCCAATATGAGCAAAGTATATTTCGGCAAGTTTGACAGTAGAAGACCGCATCAAATCCAAGAGAAGTATTACGCCGCCGGCGCCAAGGAGAGTACCTGGTACGGAGGGATCGAACCGGGGGATTTCGTGTTTGTGGTGACCAATGCCAACGTAATTGCGTTATGGAAAGTGAGGGAATATGGGCATAAGGTAAATCCTATTAATCCGTCGGATACAGGTGTTGTTTTTTTCGAAGAAATCAAGCGGTTTCCGCATCCTGTACCCGTCGTGCAATTTATTAAAAGTCCATATTTCAATTTGGATCTCAACTTGCTTAATAAAATTAACAAAGCTACTCCAGGTCACGGTTTCTTTCCCATTGAGACAACCTCGGCGTTTCCCATGGAAAACTGGGATCAGCTTTCTTTTACATCGGTTCGTCGTTATTACGTCACACTAAGTTCTCAACTCCCGCCAGTTGCAGAAAACGACATCATGGTTGTAATCGACAATCTCGTAACATCAAGAATAGTCGGGATATTGGAATGGAAGAATGGACAATCCCAACCTTATGCCAGTTTGCAGAAACTGTACGAGGACAAAAATTCCGTCAATGAACGGTATACATTGCTACAGTTGCTTGAATTTGCCGAAGAGGAAGCGCCGATTAAACGTAACTATTTGAAAAGCGTCCTGAATGAATTGGAAAAGCAAGGTTATTTTGTAGTGGATAATCCTATTCGCCTTTATGACAACGTCTTGGTTGGCCGCCGCAAGACACCGATCAGCAAACCGAATATGGAAGTTGGAACTGATGGGAAAACGCCAATCACGCATGCGTTAGAATCTTCGGATGTCGAGGACGCGCCGGAATTGTTTGAACAATACCGTGCGTATGCTGAGTTGCTGGATTTCAACCCCAATTTGATTTTATACGGACCGCCGGGAACAGGGAAGACGTTCGCTACGAAGAACATCATTGAAGCGTTTGAGTATACATTCCGTAAAAGATATATCCCGTTCGTCCAAGTTGAACGGGAAGAACGGGTACGTTTCATCACTTTCCACCAGTCCTACTCGTATGAGGAATTTATTGAGGGTATTCGCCCCCAATTGGAAGAAGACATGAAGCAAGACGAAGCAGGTGGTGAGATTCGGTACCGCGTGGAGCCTGGCGTTCTGAAAAAGATGGTGGAAGAAGCGTCAGCACAAATTATCAAAGCGGAATCTGAGTCCTCCGGTATTTCGGGAGCCGAGTTCATACATTCGGGATCCCGTGTCTGGAAAGTATCGCTCGGCCGCCGCAACAGCGATCACATTTACAACCAATGTAAAGCAGGCAAACAAATAGCGGTCGATTTTCTCGATCACATCGACCTTACAGACAAATCATATGACGAAATTTATTCCTTGCTTGAGAATGAGCGGGATGATGGGGCTCAAAAGCCTACAATGGATGCCAATACGCTAGATACTCTCATTAACCAAATGGAACGAGGTGATATCGTATTTGTCTATGATGGCCCTCGGACGATTCGGGATATTGGTGTGATAACAGGGGATTATGCTTACAGAAAGGGACATGTGGCGCCACATGTCCGGCCGGTTGCGTGGTTGAAAGAATTTACGGACCCCGCGGATATTTACGATATGAACGGCGGAGTAAGTCTTACTCTCAAAACGATTTACGAGCTTCCCCGAATTCAAATGTCCGACGTTCAGAAATTGATCGGTATTTCCAACGATATAAATAAAACGGTTAAGACACAGCAGCATCAGCAAAAACCATACTATTTGATCATCGATGAAATCAACCGAGGTAACATCTCTAAAATCTTTGGCGAACTGATAACATTGATTGAAAAGGACAAAAGGCAAACGGTCAGCACGATCTTGCCCTATTCCAAAAAGCCTTTCTCGTTGCCTAGGAACCTGTATATTATCGGTACGATGAATACTTCCGATCGATCGATCGCGATGCTGGATACCGCGCTAAGAAGACGGTTCGTATTCGCGGAAATGGAACCAGATTATGCGGTTTTCGAACAAAATACAGCAAAAGTGGGCTCGGTGGAACTTGCAAGTCTTTTGCGCAGCCTTAACGAAAAAATATCGGAGAAGCTGGATCGAGACCATCGGATCGGCCACGCCTATTTGATGGATGTTTTAACGATCGATGATCTTTTTAAGAGCTGGTATTATAAAATTTTGCCATTAATCGCTGAATACTTCTACAACGATGTCGCTGCTATTCAGTCGGTTGTTGGAACCAAGTTCTTCGAGAAATCCGGAAGCATGCGGTTCTTAAGCACGCAGCCTTCCGATAAAGATACGGTTTCCGACTTCGAGAAGGCCTTGTTGACCCTCTATAAAGGAATAGAAGACTGATGCCGAAACTCATCACCGTCTTTGAAGACAGGTATTCGTTGGAACCAATCTCGAATGAACATAGGATGGAATTATCTTCGTTGGAGTCCATTTGGGGAAGGCAAAATATTAGCTTCAGTGTAGATAACCGAGTGCTGCTAAGGAAGTATGTTGGATTTATCGCCACTCCTTCCTTGCAGCTACAGATTCTGCCCAAACTTTATGAAGATGCGGCATCCGCTGAAGACTTCGAAGAGGAAAAACGTTCGTCCGTTCGGATGCTGTTCCGTTTGCTGGCATCTAGCGGGTTCCTTTCAGTCAAAGATATTCCGGAACCTCAACTTATAGCGGCTATGAACGGAGATTTGCTGGAGATTTTCATTCACATTTTCATTAAGAGGTTCTTGGAACTCTTTCAGAAGCAAATTCATCGTCAATATGAAGATTTTGAGGGCAACCTGGCCTTCATTAGAGGAAGGATCCTTTTTCAGCGGCAGTTGCTCAGGAATGGGGGATTTAAGCATAAGCATTATGTTAGTTATCAGGAATTCACGGAAGACAATCTGCTTAACCAAATCATTAAAGCCACAATGATTTCACTTAGAACATTGACGAAAAACGAGGAAAACAAAACTAGTTTGAGCCATGCGCTTTTGCTTTTAGAGGATATCTGTCCCATCCGGCTTACCGAATCGATGTTCCAAAGAGTACGATTCAATCGGTTAAACGAAGACTATCGGCCGGTGTTTGAACTCGCTAAGATGTTTTACCTTAACCGTCAACCTGGGGTCCATGCGGGCGACGAGCGTACCTTTACCTTTTTGATCCCATTGAATCAATTATTTGAGTTCTCGTTATATCAATGGTTGGATAAGGGGTTATCTTCGGATGATTGGGTGGTCCGTTATCAGACGCCACAACGTTACTTGGATGCTGAAAAAGAGGTTTTTCTGCTCAGACCCGATATTACAATCGCATGCAGCCGAGCAGGATCAGACACGCCAATCGAAATGATTGTAGATGCGAAATATAAAAATCCCATTTCTGAAGAGAATACTCGACTTTCGGAGTCGGATGTTTACCAAATGTTGGCCTATGCAGTCCGTTATCAATGCAATCGGTTGTTTCTGGTATACCCAGTTTTCCGTGCGAATAAATATTTCCAGAATCCGCTAGCAACCTATTTGATACATAACGGAAATCAGGAGATCCGGATATCAGCTCTTCATATTGACATTGCTTCCGAAGACCTGGATCAAATACAAAAAGAGTTCATAAAGTTAATATGCCATTTTTTTGAGAGTTAAGAAGGGAGCATGAAATGAAAGTTCCGGAAGAGGCTAGTCCTTATGAGATACGAGAACTAGCCGAGCAACAGTGACCTTTGCTATTATTGATTTCAAAGCACATCCACTATATAATAAATTTGTTCCTTCTATCGCTTCTGTTCCCAACGGAAGCCTAATGAGTGGCCATCCTCTGGCCCAAATCATGTCCTCGCGGGACAGTTAATTGATACCATTTCCTCGAGCCAGGTGCTTTCGGTATCCAATTCCCTTTATGGTGATTAATTACAACACGGGAGTAGCCTGTCCTTGTGTACTATAATTGTTCAAATAATGAACCCGAATGAAGCATTTTTTCTTTGCTTTCTTCGGGTTCTTTTTGTTGTTATTGAAGAAGATCGGAACACGCGTCATTCAACAGCTTGGCAGCGTCAACTGGAGGAACATATCGCAAAGTTGTCGACAGCTGCTTATGGCGTAGTTGTCGTTTTATAGCGATAATGTCAATCCCGCTGCTCTGCATCAAGTATGCCGTTGTATGTCGAAAACTATGGGCAGTGACTGTCTTTTGTATACCGGCCTCTAGGCAAAGATTCTTGATGATTCGGTTTAATGCTGCTTTTGTTAGTGGTCGATTGTTTTCAAAGAAAACCTCGGAATGTCCGGAATTCCGCCATTCTTCTACAACCGGATGATGCAAATAACGCTCCAACTCAACAACGAGGGAATCGGGCATATAAACGACTTCGGAGGAGGTTTTCTGCCCTTTGTTAACCAGAATAACCTTGCGCTCAAAATCAATCTGTTCGTACGTTAGCTGTATAATCTCCCTGTTTCGAAGAGCGGTCGTTGACATTAGCAATATGAGGATGTAGAACTTCCGGACAAATGGATCGGCTTTAAGCGCTGCTTGAAATAATCGTTGACATTCACCAATGGAGAGGGAACGATCTATTATTCGGCGTTCATAATACGGATTCGGAAAATTCTTCATGGGGTTTTGTTTAATCATCCCAAGACCGTGAAGTAACGTGAAAAAATGTTTCAGGTAAACAATGTTATTGAAGATAGTATTCTTGCTTGCCTGAAACCTCTTCTTGAGAAACTGGATATAACCGTCAATACATTCAGTATCGATCGGGCGATAAGTCTCGGATTCAGTATCATAATAAAATTTATCGAAATCCAGCTCTCCCTCAAAGTCTAAGCTCAGATATTGTTCAAATTTCATGAATTGGCGACTATAAGCGTAAATTGCAGAATCCTTGAGATGGGTATGTTTTTTCCAGTTGGCATAGTAAGGGGAATCCAATAACAAACGTTTCATTTGTTCTCCAACCTTTCTCTAATTTTTTGAATAATCTCTTGGGCAAATGGGTGTTTGTTAATGGCGTCACGAAGTTGATCATCGAAAAGCCGCAAGTACTTCATCGTGCTGTCGATCGACTCGTGACCTAGAAGTTTTGAGAGGGTGTATATATCGATCCCTGCTTCAAGGCCTTGAACGGCAAAAGAATGACGAAAAGAGTGAGGACCTAAACGATCTTTGTCTTCCTCTTTTATCGACCGAGACTCGCGAATAATACGTTTCATAAATTGCTGAATGGCTCTAGATGTGATGGGTTTATCCCCGGCAGTGCTTGAAAAGATATAGAGCCTTTGATAATCGGAATCTGGCATCACCTCGCGAGCGCGACTGTATTTTTTCTCTATAAAATCTGTGAGCATCATTAAGGCGAGCTCGTTGATTTTTCGGACTTTCTTGGTATTCTCAGCCCCTTTGGGTGTTACCTTGATTGTTTGAGTATCAGGAGTGATATCACCGATTCTTAGATGGCAGAGCTCGTTTATGCGAATTCCACTCCCAAGGAAAGTCCAGATAATTGCAGTGTAAAGGCTATCGTGGTTACGAGATTGAGCGATCTGCAAGATTTCCGCGATCTGCACTTTAGTAAAGGCTTTTGGTGCGTCATCGTTTGACCATCGAACGCGTAGTATAGTCTTCAAGTCCCCGAGATCCTGATGACCAAAGAATATTTTGTATGTGGTCTTTATGAAGGTTCGAAGAAAGGAAGACTTCTTGGCTTTTGTATTAGGATCCTCATTAAGCTTAATATAGTCGGACAAGAATTCGCCGTTTGATACCTTTTCAAACTGCGGATCGTCGCCAAACTTTTCCTTCACATGTTGCTGGAAAAGTTTCATCTCTGACCGATACGTTGTTTGCGTGGTCCGGCTAAGTCCAGAAAACTTGCTGCTTTGATAGAAAGCATCAACGGCTTCGAGAAATGAAACGTTCCGCACTGCCGGGGGCATATTAGGTTTTGGCTGTGTCTGGACAGGCAAGGTTTCCATAACTTGCCGCATTTTCTCTGGACCATAAAGACATAACAGCTGATTCAGTTGTTCTTTAAGTTCGGTATACTTTGTATCGTTGATTACTTTAGGCATGGGAACCTCCTCAGTAATTGATTTTGTTTACAGCACTTGTTAATTGATTGGGGCTCCGGTGGACGTATCGTGCAGTATTTTCTGGCCGATCATGCCTTGCCAAGTACATAAGCAATTGTGACGGGCAATCTGTACGTTCTGACAACCTGCTGATGAAAGTGTGCCTCAGTAAATGGGGCCCCCCTGGATATTTCCATCCCGAGACAAAAGAATAAAGTTTGTACTGTGCCCTTAATTTGCGAATAGTTGATTGGCTGTTGTTTCCAAACAGATGGACATCCTGACTTTTGTTGACAACAAGCTTTTGAAAGTAATTCTGTAGCGGATCAGGTAAGGGTAGAATGGCCGATTTCTCGTTTTTTCCGAAGACAGAGATGGTTCTATTCTCGACATTGATATCCTGATAGCGAATGTTAGCAACTTCATGAATTCGCAAACCGAGACAAAGCATCAACCCAAAGGCTGCCAGTTCCAATGTGGGATGATCAGAATAGAGTTGGATATTATGAAAAAAACACTGGAGTTTAGCATCTGTTGGTAACTCGCGATAATAGTATCTCTCGTACGGGATTCCTGTAACATCCATTGTTATGTCTTTAGCAAGCCAGCCCAATTTATAGAGGTTAGCCAGAAGAAATCGGATATCGTAAAAACAATTGCTAACCGTTTGCTTGGTATATATCCCTTTATTTTCCAAACGGAGTAAATATTGCTTGAATTCGAGTAAATGCTCCTCAGTAACTAATGACAATGGTAATTCGTCGCATGAAGTGCTCTGGAACTGAACGTATGTTTTATTCAACCAGTTTAAAAATAGGGCGTAACTGATTTTATATTTACCGTTAACGCTTTTTTCCTTGACTCCTGAACGGTGTAAATCTTTAATATGCGCAGTGATAGCGGGATGATTTATATCTTGAGTCCTCTTTTTTGTAGAAATACCGTTTGTTGATTTCTTTAATTCGAACCCATTAGAGATTAATTTGCGAGCTATTGCTAGAATCATGTCATGTTGAACGAAATTGTAGGAAGAATGCTCAATGAAATTAATAAGTGCATCTTTATTTGCCAATTCTTTGTTTTGAATGGATCTAGCATCAAGCCCATAACGGGTTTTAAAAAAATCAATGATCTCTAGTGCGTATTCCATCAAAGAAAAGTAGCTGGTGGATTTGATCGACTTTTTATTATCAAGGTAATCCAGTAGCACGGGGGCAAAGATTTTGCCTTGAATCTGGGTTGAAAAGATCCATTCATTTAATGCAAGAGAACCACTTTCTGGTGAACATATCTCGACGTCCTCTTCAGGCCAACGAAATGCATACATTGTATTCAAGAACAACAGCACCTTCTCCCAACTTAAGCTCTTGATATCATGATTGCCATTTGGGGCGGTTTGTAAACATTCTTGCGAAGTAGAGTTCTCATAAGAAGCATTCTCTGAAGTAGTTTTCGCATTTTGCTTCCAATGACATGAATTCATGAATCCCAAAATATCGATATCTCTAATATTCTGAACGTTATCCATCTACATCTCTCCCTCAGATTCTGTTTCATCGACCGTTCAGACCGCAGTTTTTGCTTAGAAAGGAGGTGGGGCCCGATGGTCCACATCATTGATGTAAAGGTATCATTTGCTTTGACTTCTGTCCCGGTTGCTCCACATTTGGAGCAAAAACACGTTGATTTTCGGGTTGTGCGAGGATTTTGGTCGAAAGAAACAAGAATCTGCTCCATATATGGAGAGATGATGATGGATGCCTTGATACGGGATTAAGCTGATGGAGGGTAAAGCTTAGGTTGAAGGTAGATCTTCTTCAACTGGCTTTTAAATTCATCCATGATGAAATAGATGAAATAACTTATGTCAGTAAGCACGATTGGGACTGGTATGAGGTTAAAGAACTGGCTTCTACCGATCCAGTAACTTTCGGTATTTTGTTACGGAAACTTTCTTTGCCTAATCGTAGAAAAGCAATGATACAGGCTTTTGGTTTAAGGACAGCGGAGTTAAGAACACTCTTGCTAGGAGAATTTTCGGAATCTTCTTCTACGATTTCCGACCTAACTAATCCTTCGAAATCCAGAAGATTCAGCAATGAATTGCTGGCCAAATTTGGCATTATCCACCGCGTGCCTTTTGATTGGGTATATAAGGATGGGCTTGTAATGGAACGATGGGACTTTAAAAAATTTTGATTTTAGCGGGACAGTTTTAACTTGTATGGAAGACATAGTTCCGTTATTGAGACTGGCTAAGGATCGTAGCAGAGATGTAAATGGATATGTTCTTCAGCCAAATACGGATCAAGAACGTTTTATCCGATTAGAATCACGAGCGGATGTGATCGTCGTAGATCTTTATCATGGTGACTTATTAAGTTTGGATCATCTAATGACTACTCTAAAAACCACTTCCTTCAAATGGTCAGGATCTATTAGTCAATCCGTTGTACCTGGGCACCGGTACTGGACATTCATTGGGGCGGATAATGAATCGGCTATTGTTCGAATCATGGAAACGGAGTTCAAGTATATCCAAAACACCATGCGCTTGTGATAGGACAAACCGCAGACGGAATAAGGTGTATTGAGGTGAAAAGTATGGAGCGAATGCCGACAATCAAAATCGTATATGTGCCTCATACTTTATGCAGTGATACAGCACAAATCTCAAACACCTTATCCGCTGCAGAAGCCAAAAATGCCGTTATAGATTACATCTTAAAGCGTTTGATCTTGAAACCGACTGAATAAGCCGGTTTTTTTGTTTCTCCCTTTGTCCATACTGGGAAGTATTAACAGTAAGAAAGGAGAGTGGTGATACTCCATGTATACGGCCATATATCCACGGGTCTCTACAGGGATGCAAGCATCAGAGGGCACCAGCCTGGATGCGCAAGTAGAATTATGTATTCGGAAAGCCAAGGATTTGGGAATCCCGAAAGCCAATCTGAAAATTTATCGCGAAGAGGGTTTTACGGGTGAGGACATCGACCGTCCGGCGATGAATGAATTGAGACAAGACGTCGCACAGGGAAAGATCGCTCGATTGATTGTTACCCATCCCGATCGATTGACAAGGGACTTAACCGATAAATTAATCCTCTGCCGAGAGCTGGAGCGGAACCAGGTTGAATTGGTGTTCGTGGACACGGAATATCGGAATACGCCGGAAGGGCAGCTGTTTTTCAATCTCATGAGCTCGATTGCTCAATATGAGCTGTCCTTAATCAAGAAGCGGACGGTACGTGGAAGACTTAAAGCGGTGGAAAAAGATAAGAAGATCATGCCCATGCGTGTGGCTCCCTATGGATATGACCTTCATGAAAATACTTTGATTATCAATGAGCAGGAAGCCGAATTTGTCCGGAAGATATACCACTGGTATGTTCATGAGAACTATACGCTTCGTGAAATCGGGGATCGACTCTATTCCTTAGGGGCGGTACCCAAACGGGGGGAAAGCAGGAACTGGAGCGCCAGTTCTATTCGAAGGGTCCTTACTTCAGAGGTATACATCGGCAAATTCTATTACAATCGTAGAGAAACCCGGAAGATTCGCGGGGAGAAAACCAAGAACGGTACACCGAAAAAAACATATTCCTTTCGCGAGGAGAAGGATTGGATCGAGGTTACCGTGCCAAGTATCATTGACCCGAATCTGTTCGAATTAGCCCAGGTGCAGAAAGAGAAAAACATGAAACGGTCAGGGAATGTAAAATATGAGTATTTGTTAAAATCCATGATCCGGTGTGGGCATTGCGGCAGAATGTGGCAAGCAACTACTTATACAGGCCGAGTAAATAAAGAAACGGGAGAAAAGATCCGTTATACCTGCTACAGGTGTCCGAACCTATTCCCGAAGAAGTACGGTGAAGGAGTTGAGAAGTGCCCGACTCAAACGTTACGCGCCGATATGCTGGACCATTACGTCTGGAAGCTGATCTTGGAGACATTGTCGGATCCCGATGATTATATGGAAAGACTGCAAAGCAAATCGAATGAGATTAACCTGGAACTTCAATCCGCCGCGGACCACATCAAACGTCAACTGGAGCAGAAGGAGAAGGAAAAGGAAAAAATCAAAATCATGTTCAAGCGGGAGGTCATCGATGAGCAGGAGATGCTCACAGAAATGCAAAAAATCAATGCCGGACTGAGGACGCTGGAGCAGGAGCTTGCGGGGTACGAAAAGCAGCTGTCTGAACAAGCGGAGAAGGAAATATCGGCCAATCGGATTGCCGAGGTCTCCAAGGCTGTCCGAAACTTTATCGAGAGCGCCGGTGGTGAGCTTACCCTTGAGGAAAAGCGCCATATTGTAGAGATGTTGGTTGATGAAATCATTATCCGATACGACGGGAACGAAGTACAGATTACTGCAGTCGGAGCACTAGATGAGTTAAAACGCCAACAATTTATTCAGCATGAAGTCGACATCGTTTCGTGTTCACAACCTCAAGAAATTCGATAACACCGGCGAGGATTTGGAGGACTTGATCTCGATCGGGACGATTGGTCTGATTAAGGCGATCGAGAGCTTCCGGCCGAATAAAGGGACGAAGCTCGCAACCTTTGCGGCCCGCTGTATCGAGAACGAAATCCTGATGCATTTGCGTTCGCTTAAGAAAACACGCAAGGATGTCTCTTTGCATGATCCAATCGGAACCGACAAGGAAGGGAATGAAATCACCCTCATTGATATTTTGGGGACGGAAGCGGACGATGTGGTGGACCGGGTTCAGTTAAAGATGGAGAAGAGTAAAATCTATCGCAACCTGGACATCCTGGACGCGCGGGAGCAGGAAGTCATCAAAGGGCGGTTTGGCCTGGAGCATGGGGGAGAAGAACGGACCCAGCGCGAAATCGCCAAGGAGCTCGGCATTAGCCGCAGCTACGTGTCACGAATTGAGAAGCGAGCGCTCATGAAGCTGTATCATGAGTTTTATAAGAAGAAATAATGTTGTCGTTGTTCGAAATATGACTATAAAAAAGCGGGTTTGCGTTACTGCGCAAACCTCGCTTTTTTTGTTTCCACAATACAAGAGTTGACAATATCATATAAATCCTATAGGATTTAATTACAAACTGACTGACTAGTCAATCATGTGGGGTGGGAACAGATTGAGCGGAGAGAAAGAAGCCCAAATCAACAGTGATCGCAGAGAGCATATTCTGCAAATTGCCATGAAGCGATTTGCCAAGGATGGCTATCATGCAACAAAAATTTCCGATATTGTCGCTGAGGCGGGTGTGGCTCAAGGGACGTTCTACTGGTACTTCAAAAGCAAAGAAGCGATTGCGCTGGAAATTGTGAAGGAAGGCCAGAAAAAATTGCTTGACGTCATCCGTCATGGATACCGACGGGAAGCAGGATCGGTGCAGGACATGGTACATGCCTCCGAAGCTCTGCTGGAAAGTCTGTTTCGGTTTGCCGAATCCAACCGGTATTTAATAGAGCTTATTTTCGGCAGAGGTGAAGGGGTTGAAACGATTCGCCATGCGATCCGGGAAACGAGAGCAGCTATGGAGAACTCTTTTCTTCTTAACATTCGCAGGGCGATTGAGTTAGGCATGCTCCCGGCTTCCATCGATGCTGAATTCCGTGCCACGATGATTATGAGCTTGATCGAAGGCGTCATTTCACGTTGGTTGCTCGGGTTCGCGCCGCCAGGCAGCGGGATCGAATCCAAAACGGCTCAGCAGCTTGCCGCGGAGACGGCCAGATTCGAATTTTTTGGTTTGCTTGGTGTTTAGCTTTGATTGGATAATGATCTGCCGTTTCGGAATTGTACCCATTCTGCTACCCAATAAATACAAAGGAGAGAACATCCATGCTGAAAAGTAAGAAATCCAGAAATCCGCTGTTTCTAACATTATCCGCCGTATTGCTCGTAGTTCTGGCATTGACTGGCTGCGGTTCTAACAATAACGGCAATAACGCGCCAAGCTCGGCTCCTTCCAACAATGCGGCGAACGGAGGAAGCTCCGCAAATGCCGATAGTAATTTATTGAACGAAATTAAAACAGCGGGTGTGATAAAGGTAGGGCTTATGGGGACATACGCGCCTTACAACTTCCTGAATGACAACAAGGAAATCGATGGTTTTGATGCTGACATTGCGAAAGAAGTAGCCAAACGGCTCGGCGTTAAAGTCGAGTTTGCTCCGCAGGAATTCTCTGGACTGATTCCTAGTCTGCAGGCTGGCAAAATCGATGCCATTATCAGCCAGGTTACGATTACCGACGAACGCAAGCAGCAAATTGATTTCACCCAGCCGTATATCACGAACCAAGTTAAAATCATCGTAAAAGACGATAATAACTCGATCACGAAGCTGGAAGACTTTAAAGGGAAAAATATCGGCGTGGGACTCGGCACAAACGATGAAACCTATCTCCGGAATGACGTGCTGCCGCAGGTTGGCAACTTCGAGATCAAAACCTATGACGATGTGATTACTTCCCTGCAGGATTTGGATGCGGGACGGATCGATGCCACCATCAATAACTTGTACGCCTTGAAACCTATTGTCGACAAAAACGGCTATAAAATTAAAGCGGTGGGCGATGCGATCAAATCCGACCAAGCGGGTATCGCAATCCGCAAAAATAATCCGGAATTTCTGACCGCTCTGGATCAGGCTTTGACCGATATGAAAGCAGATGGCACCTATAACACTATCTTCCAAAAATGGTTTGGCGAAGAGCCGCCGGCAGAATAAAGAATCGTGAAAAGGATAAGGCCTTGAAGAATTCGTATTCTTTCATGGCCTTCTCGCTTTAACCATGGAATCAAAAGGGGATTCAAACGACAATGAATCTGGTATGGGATAACCTTCCTTTCTTGCTGAAAGGTGCTTATTACACGCTGCTTGTTACGGTTGTATCCATGTTTTTCGGACTGATCATCGGTTTGGTGGTTGCGATTGCGCGACTAAAAGGGAATTGGCTGGTTCGCGGAATTGCCCGTGTATATGTGTCGATTATTCGAGGTACGCCGCTTCTTGTCCAAATTTTTATTGTTTATTATGGGGTTGTAGATTACGGAATTACGCTGGGGCCGCTGACAGCCGCGTATGTGGCATTGAGCATCAACGTAGGTGCCTATCTGTCTGAAACGTTCAGAGGGGCGATTCAGTCAATTCCGAAGGGTCAGACGGAGGCCGCTTATGCGACGGGCATGACGGGCTGGATGACGATGAGAAGAATCATTCTGCCGCAAGCAGCTCGGGTGGCCATTGCGCCTATGGGCAATACCTTTATCGGAATGCTTAAAGAGACGGCGCTGGTGTCGGCCATTACGGTCACCGAGTTGCTGCGTTCAGCGCAGCTGCTGATCGCTCAATATTATGTCTATATGCCTTTTTTCGTTGGGATCGCCGCCATGTATTGGATCATGAGCACTGTGTTCTCGGCCATTCTGAATGCGGTGGAGAAGCAGTTGTCCAAAGTATATTGAGGCATGAGGTGGAGCAAATATGATTCAAACGACAGGACTGTCCAAGTCTTTTAACGGAGCAGAGGTGTTGAAAAGCATTGACCTGCATGTGGCTCCCAAAGAAATCGTTGTGCTGCTCGGACCAAGTGGTTCCGGCAAAAGCACCCTGCTGAGATGTCTGAACGGGCTTGAGGAGCTGGACGGCGGATCGCTTGAGGTGAATGGTGTTCGAGTGGACGCGTCCATGCCGTCTAAGAAGAAACAGGCCGCCTTCCGTGAAATTCGTCGTCATACGGGAATGGTCTTTCAGCAGTTTAACTTATATCCGCACAAGACAGCGCTTGGCAACGTGATCGAATCGCTGTTATCTGTGAAGAAAATGAAAAAGGCAGAAGCCGTACAGATCGGCGAACGACTGCTGGATCGGGTTGGACTGTTGGCGAAGAAGGATGAATATCCCTCGAGGCTGTCCGGCGGCCAGCAGCAACGGGTGGCAATTGCCCGAGCATTAGCCATGGAGCCGGCGATCATGCTGTTTGACGAGCCGACCTCAGCTCTTGATCCCGAGCTTGTCGGAGAGGTGCTGGAAGTTATGCGCCAGCTGGCCCGGGATGGGATGACGATGGTCATCGTCACTCATGAAATGAAATTTGCCCGTCAGGTCGCCAATCGGATCGTGTTTATGGATGGCGGTGTAATTGTGGAATCGCAGGAACCGGAAGTTTTTTTTCAGAATACGGCGTCCGAAAGAGCTCGTAAGTTTATCAATCAACTTCAGGAGCATTAACAACAGAAAGTAGGTAATGATGATGAAGGTTATGACAACCTGGAATGGAAAACGTTTGTTTACATCAGTCGGGGATTCCGGTTATCCGGTAAGAATGGACGCTACGCCAAAATACGGCGGCGACGGCACAGGCGCAACACCCATGGAGCTTTTGCTGGCCGGACTGGCCGGATGTATCGGCATTGACATCACCATGATTCTGAATTCATTCCTTGAGAAGATCACTTCACTAGAGATCGAAGCGGACGGTACCCGGAAAGAGCAGAATCCGTCGGGCTTTACCGCCATTGAGCTGATTTTCCGCGTTGAAGGAGACATTCCAGATTATCAAATTTGGAAAGCCATTCAAATGGGCAAAGAGAAATATTGTGCTGTATCGGACTCGCTGAAAGCCGACATCAGCTACAGACTGATCCTCAACGGTCAAGAGGTTTTCCAGCCATAAACAAAAGGCACTTCCACACCAAAGCTTCGGACGATCAATACCCGTCCGGCATAATATCCGAGCTATCCCCCGTAGGCTTTTAGTAATTGATACTTATGGGGAGGTACATGCATGTTTAAACGCGTAAACCGATTGGCCATTGAATTGCCCAGACCGAAAGCCCCGGATCCGAATGGCGCCAGCGTCGTTCAGGAACTGTTAGGCGGACGGTTTGGTGAAATGTCGACGCTAAATAACTATTTGTTTCAGTCCTTTAATTTCCGGGGAAAAAGCAAGCTCAAGCCGTTTTACGACCTCGTCGCGAGTATTACGGCAGAGGAGTTTGGTCACGTTGAGCTGGTGTCGAATACGATCAATTTAATGCTGGAAGGTACGACTCGTCCCGGGGATCCGGATTCCACTCCGTTAGGGAATACGAAGGATCTTCGTTTCTCCCCTCACTATATTGAATCCGCTCAGACCTCTCTGCCGTATGACTCAATGGGGCGTCCTTGGAACGGATCGTACGTCGTTAGCAGCGGCAACTTGATCTTCGACTTGCTGCATAACTATTTCCTGGAGTGTGGTGCACGGACGCATAAGGCCCGCGTCTATGAAATGACCGATCATCCGACGGCCAGAGCAATGATCGGTTATCTTCTTGTGCGCGGCGGCGTGCACGTGTTGGCGTATGCGAAGGCGCTTGAGATCGCAACCGGAGTGGATGTCACCAAAATGCTGCCCATCCCGAAAATTGAAAATCGGAAGTTTGATGCGACCCGTCCTTGGGAAGCCGCTGGTGAGCATCGCAGATTGTATACGTTCAGCGATCATGACTATCACGGCATCGCCCAAATTTGGCGCGGCCAGCATCCGACGGACGGCGGCAGGCTGGAAGCATTTGCCGGACTGCCGGGGTACAGCGGCGAAATTCCAGAACTGGAGCCGATTCAGGAGGAATTCGCCCCCGGCATATCGCCAGAGGATTTGGTGGAAATCGCGAAACGGCTGCAACGCGCCGCTGGGCTCTGAGTTTTGTACGTATATTCTGATTTTGAACACCCGTCAACTGCAATGTTGAGCGGGTGTTTTTTTTACATATGAAAGGCAGCCTTCGATTGACACCTCCTCCCATCCGTGATATATTGTGTATACACGATATACACAATTTAAAAAGAGGGGGTATTCCATGCTGGCACTAGATGTTCGACATATTCATAAGAAATTCCCCGCCTTTGAGCTGAAGGATGTTTCTTTCCAGTTGGAGAAGGGATACATCATGGGCTTTATCGGAGTTAACGGCGCAGGGAAAACGACGACGATCAAGTCGATTTTAAATATGACTCGGATCGACAGCGGTGAGGTTTACATTCTGGGCAAGAACATGGCGGAACATGAGCTGGAATTAAAGCAGGAGATTGGATTTGCTTTCGGGAGCATTGATTTTTACACGCGCAGTAAGATTAAGACGTTGACGGATACCATTAAGAGGTTTTATGAAAATTGGGACGATCAAATCTACTCCTCCTACATGAAGAGATTTAACTTGGATGAGAATAGAAAGATCGCCGAACTGTCAACGGGCATGAAGGTCAAATACAGCCTGACGCTTGCTTTGTCCCATGGGGCCAAGCTGCTGATCCTCGACGAGCCGACCAGCGGGCTGGATCCGGCTTCACGGGATGACCTGCTGGATCTTTTTCAGGAGCTGATTGCTGATGGCGAGGTGAGCATTCTGTTCTCCACCCATATTACCTCCGACTTGGAGAAGTGCGCAGATTATATTACCTTTATCTCAAACGGGCAAATTGTGCTGAGCGGGGAGAAGGATGAATTCAAAGAATCCTATCTTCTCGTGAACGGTTCCGAGGGCCAGCTTGCACAGGTGAAGGACCGGATGATTTCCTACAAAACGAACTCGTTTGGCTTTACGGGCTTGATCCATGCGGATGACTTTGACCCGACTTCGGGAATCCGAGCCGCCACGCCAAGCTTAGAGGATATTATGATTTACTATGCGAGAAAAGGGGGGCAGAACCATGATTAATTTGATCCGAAAAGATATCCGACTGGGTGTACATCCTCTATTATTGAGCATGCCTGTGTTAATGGGCGTTTTGATGTTTGTTCCTGGCTGGATTTACTTCATAGTGATTTTGTATTTTTGTTGGATCACCATCCCCAATATGTTTAACCAACTGAGAGCACAAAACGATTTGATGTTCACCTCGATGATGCCTGTTACGAAACGGGACATTGTGAAAGCGCGGATTATCGTGATCGCCGGACTGGAATTGGCGCATGTGGTGGTTGCCCTAATCTTTGGCCTGGTCAGTCAGCGCTTCTATTCGGATATAACCTACTTCTTCTTCCCGCCGAACTTAGGATTCTTTGGTCTCTGTTTGGTGATGCTGGCGATCTTTAACCTGATTTTTATTCCGATGTATTACAAGACGGCGTATAAATTTGGTATGGCACTGCTGATCTCCACTGTAGCAGCTACATTGTTTGCAGGGATCACCCAGTGGATCGGGATCGCGAATTCGGGGATGAATCGTATGTTTTATGGGACGGAAGCGAATCATTTGGCAGTTCAAGCCTATATTCTGATCGCAGGAATCGTGATTTTCATTGCGCTTACCGCAGTGGCTTACCGGATGGCGGTCAAACGATTCCTTCAAGTGGAGATCCAATGAACATCGCGATATCCAATACTTCGGAGAAACCGATCTATCAGCAACTGTTCGAGCAAATCAGCGCCCAAATTCTAAAAGGGGAGCTGGAGAGCGGCTATATCCTGCCGCCCATCCGGCAAGCCGCTCATGAGCTGCGGGTGAGTGTCATCACCGTCAAGAAGGCGTGGGAAGAACTTGAGCGGCGCGGCTTGATCCATACGGTGACTGGCAAAGGGTGTTTTGTCGCTGAATTTTCCCCCGAAGAGATGCAGCGCATCCGCAACGAAATGGTGATGGAACAGTTGGCTAGTGAAGTGTCCTATTACAAGTCCTTTGGTCTGACCTTGGATGAGATGATTGGGTTGTTGAAGCAGGTGTACTGACTATTCCAACCGATACAACCGCACCCCATGCGGCGGGATCGTAGTCCGAAGCTCCCCAGCCGCCGTAAGCTCCGCAGGAGCTTCGCTCCACAGCTCAGTCCCGGAAGAAATGCCGGATAAACCGATTTGCTCCAGAGGGAGCTCTAGCGGCAGCGCGCTTTCCCCTACATTAAAAACAGCTGCATAGTTGAACCCTTCGGGATGGTCGGCCGTCCAAACGATCAGGTCGTCTTGCCGAAGGGCTTCTTTGGCGCCGCGGCTTTCCCGGTGCATGCGCAGCACCTCGCGGTTGGTCAGCAGCGACAAGGTCCATTCGTCGTTGTCTCGGAGTTCCCCGCCAAAGATCAGCGGCGAACGGAAAATGCTCCAAAGCGACATCATCGTTAATTGTTCGTCGCGGGTGAACCGGGTCCAGCGATCCGCCCCGCCGCCGTCCACCGAGCGGATGCCGATATGCCCCAGCGGCAGCATGTCGCAGTCCGGCCATGACCCGGCTTGCGGGACGCCCTGCCATGCCCGGCAGCGGTCGAACATGTCCCTTAGCAGCGGCCACTGGTCCCAGAAATCGTCCGTCATGCGCCACATGTTGGCATGTTCGGCGAAGAAAGCTGCAAGCTCCACCGGAGCCGGTCCGGGGGATAAGCTGAGCACCATCGGACGGCCGCAGCGCTTGATCGCCTCGGAGATCAATGCAATTTCGGCTTGGTGGGTGCCGTAAAGCCGGGAAGCGGCAATATCGTCCACTTTTACGAGATCAACGCCCCATGAGGCATACAAGGCAAAGAGCGAATCATAATAGGCCTGCGCCCCTTCTTTGGAGGCATCCACACCGTACATATCGGTATTCCAGGGACAGATCGAATTGGGATGTGCAATATCACGTGCGGTTGCGGTCGTCCCCAAGATCGGTGTGGCGGCGTGAACGGCTTGCCGCGGAATGCCGCGCATGATATGAATGCCGAATCGCAGCCCGAGGCTATGCACATAATCCGCTAACGGCTTGAAGCCTTGGCCGCCGGCCGCAGAGGGGAAGCGATTCTCGGCAGGCATCAGCCGGGAATAGCCGTCCATCACAAGCGGAACAAACGGCCGATATTGAGACGAAAGGGCTCCTGGTTCATACCATTGAATATCCACGGTGATATAGTTCCAACCAAAGTCTTTCAGATGCTTGGCCATGTATTCCGCATTGCCCCGAATCTCTTCTTCCGTCACAGCTGCGCCGTAGCAGTCCCAACTATTCCAACCTAGCGGTGGAGTTGGGGCAATCTGCTGATGGTTCATTTGCAAAACTCCTTTACGGATGGATCTTTATTGCTCTTGTTAGGTTCATCTTACCTAAAGGAGTTTTGCTATATCTATAGTAACTTTGCGATATGAATAGCAAAATATTGCGTTTAATCGAAGAATAGCTTGCGATAGACCAGACTTTCGCCCCCGCTGCGGAACTCTCCTGGGGTGAGCCCGGTCAAACGGCGGAAGGCCTTAATGAAGTAACTTCCGCTGGAATAACCTACCCGCTCAGCAATGGTCTCAATGCTAAGTGACGTACCGCGAAGCAGGTCCATCGCTTTTTCGGTGCGGACACGGGTCAGATAAGCGCCTGGCGTAAGACCTGTACTGTCCGAAAACCGGCGGATCAAGTGGTACTTGGACAAGCCAACATGCTCGGAGAGCTGATCGATGCTGATCATCTGCGCATAGTTGCTCTCCATCAACTCGGCGGCGCGTTTGACGCTTTCCGGCCAGTTCTCTTTATTTTTCTGCGACGTAACCTGCATTCTGGCTAATTCCGTGACGAACTGGTAAACGCAAGATGAGGCGATGTAGGGATCGGTGATCCGACCTGCTCCCGCATCAGTGATGATCATACGCGCCAACCGCACCGGTGTGGAGTCTTCGGGAAGATAAGGAACTGCTCCGGCTTCGCTGAGGAATTTTCGCCATAAGGGAAGTACCACATTCGGCCGAAACAGCAGGAACAGGAACTCCCAAGGCGCCGAAGCTTCTTGCGGATAATAATAGCGATGGGAACTTGGAATTTCGGCGAGGAACGCTTGTCCGGCGGTAACGCGGTGAGAGCAATCACCCAGCTCAAAGACCCCTTCTCCGGAGAACGTATATTGGAATAGGAGCAAAGGTCCGTCCGTTCGCTCTAATCCGTCCCAGTGATAAGAAGGATCAGTGATAGAGTCATAGCCGGCGGCAAACAACACGCACAGCGGAAGCTCTTGGTCTTCAGCGAACCGGAAACCGTAAGTTCCCCTTGTCATGTCCATAGGGATCCTCCTTCAACCATGTAAAGATGAATATCGCATCCCATAGATTGGAACGATAAGGCCATTATCCCATAAGTTTAAAGGAGAAAACATAAGGACAACTGGAATATGGGGACAAAACGCTCCTGTCGGCGGGGGAAAACACTGGTGATCCCAAGCGGTTTGCTTGCAGGGCTGCCGCGCGCTGAAGCCTAGCAAGCTGCGGGAGACCTTTACGCCGCTGCGGCTGGATTTGCTGGGCTGCGGCGAGTCATAAAGAACCTGCGATTGCCCACAAGGCCCTCGCAGGTTTTGTTCATTAATACCGATCGGACTCGTGCCCCATCCCTTTGGCTTTATCCATCGCTTGATCTGCGTCCGCCGTGCTGGTATGCTTGCCTGCGGCTCCCATTTCCCGCTTGGCCGCTTCAAGCCCTTCCTTTACGCGTCTTCCATACTCTTCGTCAGCTTGGGTAAAGTAGCTGATCCACGTTTCCTGTATTTTAGGACTGCACACCTTCAGATTGTTCACCAAATTGGAAATCAGCTCGTTTTTCTCCACATCATCAAACTTGCGGTAGGTCTCGCCGGCTTGAGCGAAATCGTTGGTGCGTTCGATCTTCCGTCGAACCAGATTGGCGTCGTAATGCGGCTCATGGTCTTTGCCTCGTTTGTCCGCTTCTTTCAGGCCTTCTTTCGTTGACGGTTCATAATCGACATGCGGGTTCGTGCCCGGATTGTGGACGACCCGATAGTCCATTTGCCCACCGCGTTGGTTCGTGGCAACCTTCGTTTTTGGCGCATTGATGGGAAGTTGCAAATAGTTTGTCCCCACGCGGTAACGCTGCGTATCCGAGTAAGAGAAGGTCCGCCCTTGCAGCAGCTTGTCATCGGAGAAATCCAGCCCGTCCACCAGCACGCCGGTCCCAAACGCCGCTTGCTCTACCTCGGCAAAATAATTCTCCGGATTGCGATTCAGCACCATTTTGCCAACCGGCAGAAACGGAAATTTCTCGGGATCCCACAGCTTGGTGGGGTCCAGCGGATCGAAGTCCAGCTCCGGATGGTCGTCATCGTTCATGATCTGCACGCACAGCTCCCACTCCGGATAATCACCGCGCTCGATCGCCTCATACAAATCTTGCGTGGCATGGTTATAGTTGGTCTTCTGGATCTCGTCGGCCTCGTGCTGCAGCAGGTTTTTGATCCCTTGCTTCGGCTCCCAATGGTATTTGACCAGTACGGCTTCTCCATCTTTATTGACCCATTTATACGTGTTGACCCCTGAACCCTGCATCTGACGGTAGTTTGCCGGGATGCCCCAAGGCGAGAACAGGAAAGTCACCATATGTGTCGATTCCGGCGTTTGCGACAGGAAGTCGAACATTCGCTCCGGGTCCGGCAGCTTGCTGACTGGATCGGGCTTGAAGGAATGCACCATATCCGGGAACTTCAACGGATCACGGATAAAAAAGATCTTCAGGTTGTTGCCCACCAAATCCCAGTTGCCATCCTCCGTATAAAATTTCACCGCAAATCCGCGCGGATCGCGGAGCGTTTCGGGGGATTCCCCGCCGCCGATCACGGTTGAGAAGCGGACGAACACCGGCGTCCGTTTTCCGGCCTCCTGAAACAGCTTGGCCCGGGTATATTTCGCAATCGGCTCGTCCCCGACTTTGCCGTAAGCTTCAAAATAACCATGAGCCCCGGCCCCCCGCGCGTGTACCACTCGTTCCGGAATACGTTCCCGGTCGAAATGGGTGATTTTCTCGAGGAAATGATAGTTCTCCAAGGTGGTTGGCCCCCGGCTTCCTACGGTCCGGACGTTCTGATTGTCCGTGATGGGGTGACCCTGACGGTCCGTTAAAATATGTTCGGCTTCCGTTGATTCGTAGTTTGTTCCAGCTTGGCTATCCACAACATGACCTCCAATGATTGATATGGGGATAGCGTGTACCGTGAACGGAGTAAATATACATTTAATGGAAATATAGGGAACGATATATGGGAAATTGTCCCTTGCCCGAAAAAATGGTTGCTGAGATCCGCTGGATGCTCCATCGAAATCAGGAGGAAGTGTACGCCAAACGAAGAGATGTACCTAGGCGAAGCCGGCACGTTCATGAGATCATTTCATCGGACAGATATGTAAGCGCTACCAAGATAATTTAATCGCAGAAAGGGGGAGGGCACCGAACTTCAATGAATCACAGAATCACTGAATCATTGAACCACCAACCGTCCAACAGGGACCACAATATCTACCAAAGGAGATGAATTGATGATCCGTTTGCTGCAAAAGACGTTGGTTTGCTGGTTAGCGGCGGCGCTGACTCTAGTGCCCTTTGCTTATTTTGGCACGGAGAGCAAGGTGGCCCATGCCGCCGATAACGGCCTGGCATTGAAGCCTTATATGGGTTGGAGCAGCTACAGCCTGCAGGTGTACGACGGGCCGGAGGGAAATTGGACCTCGGAAGCGAAGCTGAAGATGATCTCCGATGCCATGCGCGAGAAGCTGCAAGCCCACGGGTACGAATACATCAACATCGACGCAGGCTGGAACGGCAGCATGGACGAATACGGCCGGCCGCTTCCAAGTGAAACGTTGTATCCTAACGGTTTTGAGAATTTGGTGGACTATATCCATAATAATGGACAGAAGGTCGGGATCTATTTGATTCCCGGTTTGTCCAAAGAAGCTTACGAGAAGAACCTGCCGATTTACGGCACGGAATACCATATGCAGGACATCGCCGCTCAGCCGCTTCGACCAGCGGACTATTGGGATATCGATTACAAAATCGACTTCTCCAAGCCGGGGGCGCAGGAATATGTGAACTCCATCGCGGATCTGATCGCCTCCTGGGGCGTTGACTTCGTGAAGTTCGACAGCGTGACTCCCGGGTCTGGCCATAACGACCTATCGATCGACGCGCGGGATGACGTAAAGGCCTGGTCGATGGCGTTGTCCAAGCACGGAATATGGCTGGAACTGTCCTGGGCGCTGGACCACAACTACGTAGACTTCTGGAAAAAATACGCCAATGGCTGGCGCGTCAATTGGGATGTGGAGGCGTATGACCGCAACATTGGGATGACCCAATGGTCGAACATCGCCCGGTTGTTCCCGGATGCTGCCTTGTGGTGGCGTGACGCTGGCCCCGGCGGTTGGAACGATTTCGACTCGCTTAACATTGGGAACGGGCAGACGTCCGGCTTGACCCGAGACGAGCGGCAGACCGCGGCAACGCTGTGGGCGATTGCCTGTGCGCAATTTTACACCGGCGACGATTTAACTAACCTGGACAGCTATGGTCTGGAGCTGTTGACGAATGATGAGGTGATCGCCGTCAACCAAGCCGGCCGCCCGGCACATCCCGTATCGATGGCAACCAATCAACAGGTGTGGTACGCCAATAATGGGGATGGCACATACACGGTGGCTTTGTTTAATCTGGGCACCAAAGGCGCATCCATGAATGTGAAGTGGAGCGACATCGGTTTGGACGGCGCTGCTTCGGTCCGCGATTTGTGGGCCCATAAGGAGCTTGGCGATGATGCAACCGGAATGACCAACATTTATTTGGAGCCGCATGCTTCGCGTTTGTTCAAGGTTACAGCCAAGAACGGAACCTCCAAAGTGAATGATGACGACACAGGCGTGAAATATACCGGAAGCTGGACGCGCAACGGCGGTAAAGAGCTGGTACAGGATGCCCAAGATTTGAACGTCATGATTATGGAGTCTTCCGATGCAACGAATCCAATTGCGCCAGAAGTGAGCAACTTGGTGGAAAGCTTAGAGCAAGCGGCGCCCGAGTCCGTCGTTGAGACGGGAGAGCATTGGGTGATCTATATCGACGCCGCCAACAACGCCAACCAATCCGACGAACCCGCCTTCGCCTCCATCTGGACCGTCAACGCCGCCTAGCCGTCCAGTGGAACCGGAAATTATCCGCGATCCATCCAGTCCTATCCCGGTCGACATCGTTCGGACGACCGCAGCTGATGGCTCGAAGCAGGATGAAATCAAGTTGACGGCCGATGCTAAGCTTCGGGAAGCGATTAACAAATTGGCGGAAGAAGGCGCCGCTTCGCTGAGTCTGATGATCCCGGATGCGAAGGATGAAGTGAGCACCATCAAGATTTCGCTTGCCCGCGACGTCATTTCCTTGCTCACGGGGCGTGGACTTGACTTGCAATTTCGAACCGTAAACGGGGAGATCACGATTCCGGCAGCTTCCTTGCAGGGGGCAAGCGGTGATGTGACGATGACGATCCAGCCGGTAAAAGCAGCCGCCCAAACCAAGGAAATCGAAGGGCGCGCGAACCAGGCTGAGGTTGTGCTTACGGCTACAGGAGGTAATGAAGTTACAATTATCGGCCGCCCGGTTCAAATCGAGACGAATTTACAAAACCGGGAGGTCGAGCTTGTTCTGCCGTTAACGGGGATGGCAGATGAAGTAGACCCGACTAAACTCGGGGTCTATGTCGAACATTCCGGCGGAACAACGGAGTTCCTGACGGGGGAAGTTGTTCCGTTAGCCAACGGCAAAGGGTTGAAATTCACCGTCGATCATTTCAGCACCTTTGCTTTAGTGAAGTCGGACGTAGCGTTAACCTCTATGCATAAGGCTTATATCAGCGGTTACCCCGGTGGTTTGTTTAAACCGGAGAACCCGATCACTCGCGCGGAGATGGCCGCCATGTTAGTTAAAACGGTGGAAATGAAGGAAGCGGGCCAAGCAATTCGCTTCAGCGATGTTCCGGCAGGTCATTGGGCCGTTGAGGCGATTGCCAAAGCGTACAGAATGGGCTTGATGCAAGGCTATGCCGATGGCAGCTTCAAGCCGGAAAAGCCCGTCACACGGGCGGAAATTACGGCGATCGCCGTGAAGTTGATGAAGTCGGCTGCAGGGCAGCGAGGCGCAGGCTTCTCGGACACTGCCGGTCATTGGGCGGAGCAGGCGATCCTAGCGGCTCAAGCGGCGGGTATCGTCAGCGGATATGCTGACGGCTCGTTCCGGCCAACGGCTTTGGTCACACGGGCCGAGGCTGTGACGGTGTTGAACCGCGCATTGGAGCGGGGGCCGCTGTTTGGCGGAGCCGACGTACTTCCGGTGTGGCGTGACGTTCCGCAGACGCATTGGGCATTCTATGAGATTGCGGAAGCATCGACAGAGCACACCGCGATGCCGAGAGCAGAAGGCGGAGAACAGCTGAAATGAAATAAAAGAGGAGCGCCACCCGGCTTGCTTCAGCCGATGGGCGCTCCTTCTTGGTGCTTATTTATATGGATCGATGGTTTGGATGGTGCCGTCCGGATTGTAATGCAGCTCAGTATATTTAACGCTGCGTTTGTGGTTCACACCGCCGGACAGCGAGCTGTCATGGTAGAACAGGTACCATTTATCTTGGAATTGCACGATCGAATGGTGAGTGGTCCAGCCGATGACTGGCTCCAGGATTTTACCTTTAAATACGAAAGGACCTTGCGGGTTCTTACTGATCGCATAAACCAGCGTATGGGTCGTTCCGGTGGAGTAGGACAAGTAGTAATACCCGTTGTACTTGTGCACCCATGGCCCTTCGAAATAACGGCGCTCCTCATCTTTGGCTAACAGCGGATTGCCATCCTCATCCACAATCGAGATTTCCTGCGGTTCGGATTTGAAGGTCAGCATATCGTCGCTCAGCTCGGCGAAGCGTGGTCCAAGCGCCGGTGCATTTGGTGCCGGGCCTTCTGCGTCCGGATTGAAGGTGCCGGTTTGCCATTTCTCCAGTTGGCCGCCCCAAAGTCCGCCGAAATACATGTAGGCACGATTGTCGTCATCCACGAGAACAGCCGGATCAATGCTGAAGCTGCCTGGAATATAGTTTTCTTCCGCCTTGAAAGGCCCGGCAGGCGAAGAGCTGGTCGCTACGCCGATACGGAAAATGCCATCTTTGTCCCGCGCAGGGAAGTAGAGATAGTAAGTATTGTTCTTATAAGCCGCATCCGGAGCCCACATTTGCTTGCTGGCCCATGGGACGTCGCGCACATGCAGGACTTCACCGTGATCGACGCATGGAGAGTTGAAGTCGTCCAGCGACAGGACATGGTAGTCCTCCATGGCGTATTGGTCACCGTTGTCGTTGTCTGGACCGTCATGATCGATGTCATGGGATGGATAAATATAGATCTTGCCTTCATACACATGGGCAGATGGGTCTGCCGTATAAATGTGAGTTACAAGTGGTTCATTCGGACGTACAGGTTTTTCCACAAGGATTCCCCTTTACCTAGTTAGTTTGTTGACTAAACTTACTAACTTTAATTATACAGAAGCTTAGGCAACTATCAAGCACTTAACGTTATTTTCTCCGAAATCGTCGATTTTTATGGGAAAAGTGGAAATGAATCACTACATATTTTTGCTCATACGGGAATAGGTTCACTGTGTAAATAAGTTTTGGTAAAAATTAGCAGCAACATGTCCAGATAGGAGTGATGGTGAATGTCGGATCATTTGGATTCATCTGATTCCAGGCAGCCGGAGAATCAAGCTGGCGCGATGTCGTCGATCCCTCAGCCGATACGGGCTGACGGCGCCGGGGCTACCGATACAGGCCCGCGTGACGTCATGCGGGATCGCGAGAATCCCGATATGCTGGTTCCTCCAGTGACCGATAACGGATTGATTCCGAATTTGAAGTTTTCTTTTTCGGATACGCATATGCAGTTGAACCATGGGGGATGGTCCCGGGAAATTACGGTTCGGGAGCTGCCCATCGCCACGACGCTGGCGGGGGTCAATATGCGTCTGACGCCGGGGGGAGTGCGGGAACTGCATTGGCACCAGCAGGCAGAATGGTCGTTTATGATTTCGGGCAGTGCCCGGGTTACAGCGGTGGATCAGGACGGGAGGAACTTTATCGCCGATGTGGGCGTGGGGGATTTGTGGTATTTTCCACCGGGGATTCCCCATTCGATTCAAGGGCTGGAGGAAGGCTGCGAGTTTCTGCTTGTGTTCGATGACGGGAATTTCTCTGACCTCAATACGTTGACGATCTCCGACTGGTTTGCCCATACGCCCAAAGAGGTGCTTGCTGCGAATTTTGGCGTGCCTGAAAAGGCGTTCGACCATATCCCGAAAGAGCAGGTGTATATTTATCAGGACCGTGTTCCGGGGCCGATCGACACGCAAAGGATTGAATCGCCGTACGGCGAAATTCCTCTCAGCTTCAAGCACAGCCTGCTGGCCCAAGAGCCGATTCGAACGCCGGGCGGGACGGTACGGATCGCGGATTCGCGGAACTTCCCCATTTCCAAGACGATTGCGGCTGCCCTTGTGGAAATTAAGCCTGGTGCAATGCGAGAGCTGCATTGGCACCCCAACAATGATGAATGGCAATATTATTTGTCCGGGAAAGGACGGATGACCGTATTTGCCGGTAACGGCGCTGCCCGTACCTTTAACGTCAGAGCAGGGGATGTAGGGTATGTACCGTTTGCCTATGGCCACTATATCCAGAATACCGGCGACCGCAGCATCTGGTTCCTGGAGATGTTCCGCAGTGACCGATTTGCGGATGTGTCGCTCAATCAATGGATGGCGCTGACGCCGCATCAGCTGGTGGAGAGCAATCTGAATGTCGGGCCGCTGCTGATGGACGCGCTGCGCAAGCAAAAATGGCCGGTTGTCAAATACGACCATCCCAATCAACCGATGACATAGCCTAGAATTTCTTCGACTTCGTCCATCTGCAACACCAGGCGCTGGATGTCCGAGGGATCGCCGCAGCGGGCAGCAATTTGCGGCAGGCGGATGCCCAGCAGCTGTTGCGATGGATGGGAGTGCGATGTGTCCGGTGCGCCAGCTGAGATTTGATCTGATGGCTCCTGTTCCAGCTTAGGTCGAACGAGGTCTTCCAGCAGGACAGATACGCAGGGCAGGTCGCCAAAATCCTCGGGAGCAAACGGCTCAAACGGTCCCGAAACCGGGATATACAGCGTTTCCGACCAATCCACATCCCCTGGCTGGAGATCCACAATTAACTGCAGCGGACGGATCGAGTCCGTATAATAATCGCAATATGCCGCAATCCGCATTCTTTACCGCCCTCCTCGACTTCCGATTTGTCGTTCCAGCTGGGACAGTACCCGCCGGGTTTCCGGCGACCAGCTCTGCTCCGCTTCGCGCTGGCGGCGGGTTGCCTCCTGGGCAGCTGCGATGAGGCTGCCCTGCAGCACCCGCCGTTGGATTTGGTCCAACCGCTGCTCCGCCAGCTCCGGGGGAACCTGGAACTGTTCGGCAATGTAAGCCACCGCTTCGCTGCGATGATCCGGCACCGGCAGCTTGGCGAACATATAGAAAGGAATGGCGGCATACAGCACAAACTGCTCAGCTTCGGTCTCTTGGGCATGCATGAACAGCTCGGTCATCCGCCGCTGATCTCCAGCATGGCGCAGCACATGGCAAAGTTCATGGAAGAAGACGACCCGGGTCTGATCCGCCTGCATCATTTTGTTCAGGAAAATCACATTCTCCTCATTGTCCGAAAAGGACGGGTGATTCCCGTAGACTAACCCGATCCCGAAGGCTTCGGCGATGCGGTCGATGTCGAGATCGGCGGGGGACGAGATCCCGTGATTCAGATATTTGGTATTCATCCATTGCTCCAGATGAGTCTCGCGATAATAGGCGTACAACATTCAAGTCACCTCTTGGATAAGAATGTATGTTCGGTCTATAGTCCGAAATAAGGGCCCTTAGGATCAGGGCCGTTGTAGTTGTCTTGTTGACTTTATATGTAACTCGTTATCTTCGAATAATTTAGCCTTTCGTTTCGTCTCCGTCCAGCAGCTTCTTCTTCTGCTCCCGATATGCTTTCAGAGCTGCCTCCATCATGGCGATTTCATCCGCCGTATACGCTTCAGGTCCTCCGAAAAAAGACAAACTCATGCCTTTCCCCACTGCTGAAGACGGGTCGTTGGTCCGGCCTAGTAAATAATCGGCACTGGTATCCAGAGCGTCAACGATTTTACGCAGCACCTCCGGATCCGGCTTGCGGTCGTTGGTCTCATACCGAGACAGTTGCACGACCGAAATTTCGGCTTGGGAGGCGAGGTCTTTTTGCGTGAGCTGACGTAGTTCACGAAGATATTTGATTCGTTCGCCTAGCGTTTGCATGGTTACTCCTCTTCCTAACCGTTTCATTTAGTGTAGCACAAGTTGCCAAATTGGTAAAGAGAAGGCGGTAAGGATGGGAATTTTTTATATTACCAAATCGGTAATCATATGGCTTGACATTACCAAAATGGCAACATATAATCAGGTTGCGGTTACCAAATTGGTAAAAAAGAGGGTGGAAAACACTCTATCCAAACTTTTCTTGGACAAGCTCAATTGAAGATAAGGAAGATAGGGATTTCCAAAATGGTAATAAACTTCGCTTAAAGAAACTTAAGAGAGGTGAGATTTATGGACATGACTGCACTAACTTCGATCACATCGGCCTTAGCGGCAATTAGTGGGATAGCATTAGGCTGGGCCGGGCGCTCGAAAGCGATGCGGAGGGAAGCTGAGGAAGCGGCTGAAGCTGAGGCGATGAGACGAACAGAGATCGTAAATCTCAAGAGACTCATTGACGACATGAAAATCGAGCAGAAGCTTCAAGGCCAGCGATTTGAAGCCTTCTCCGAGCGGCTAACCCGCGTCGAAGAGTCAGCAAAACAAGCCCATAAACGGATCGATCGGCTGGAGGAATAAGCTCTTGGGTATGATTGAGGTATATGGAAGAGTATGCTAAGATAACAATAGAAACAAGGAGGCTGCGCCACAGCCTCCCCGGTACAACACTTGGGTGGGAAACCTCCAAATGTACTTCAGAGAATAACCCGCACCTCGGCGCTAACCTGGGCGGGTTATTTTCGTTTATTCAGATAAGTAAGCAGTGCAAGGACAAACATGCCTAGCATGATCACTTCCGAAAACGAAAATTGCATACGCATCACCTCCCATCCGGAGGCGATACTGTCCCACCCAAGTTCAGTTGTACATGCTAAATTATACCAGAGTCTGCTAAATCATCGCAGGCTCTTTTGTTTTATGATGAAAATCCTAGAATCGTACTCACAAGCGCACAAGCGAAGGGGATACCTTGACGAATAGCATAAATGGAAGGGGTGAAATCGCTTATGGATGCACAAAAATACCGGATTGAAAGGCGATACATTGCAAAGCGGCCTAACGTCCGACCAGGGACGAGGTTGACGACGGGAACCCCGGAGTTTTTTGTGGCGCATGACACGGGGAATCCGGGGGCTACGGCGGACAACCACTATGCCTATTTCAACGCGCTGAAGGATCGTACGGCCTCGGCCCATGTGTTTATCGATGATACAAAAATTCTTGAAATTATCCCGACAGGCACTGGCTCGGATCCTGCGGAAAAAGCTTGGCACGTGCTGTACAACGTGACGACGGACAACGATTTATTTGGCTATGATGCCAACGATGCGGCCATCGGGGTGGAATTTTGTTACGGCGGGCGCATAAAATTTACGGAAGCGTACAAGCGGTATGTCTGGTATCTGGCTTATTGCTGTTACAAATGGAACAAGAACCCTTACGTCTTTATTCCATCTCACAGGCAACTCGATCCCGCGCGAAGACAGGATCCTGATAAAGCTCTGGCTACAGGCGGGAAAACGATGAACCGATTGCTGGACGATATCTCAGCCGAACTCAAGACCATGCGTACAACTAGCCCGACGTCAAACTCAAATACATCGTTTACGCCATTGCCCGCTTCCATCGCACAGTCGCTGATCGACAACTACGTTTCTCCTGCATGGTTTGCTTCACGTGCCAAAGGGGACCAAGTTGGCATGACGCATTTTCACAATTTAGCGAACAATCTACGGGTGGCCTCAGGCATTCCATTAGCCTCTTCGTCCACTCCCGGCCCATTGATTCCACTGCCAAAAAGCAATGCACAGGAAATCATCTTCCGCTGGCTTTCTCCGGCATGGTTTAAGGCACGGGACGAAGGGAATATGGCACGAGCGCAGCATTTTAACAACTTAGCAAACTACCTGCGCCGGGCGGCGGGCATCCCGGAGCAATAAGAAGGAGGGGAATCATCGTCATGCAAAACGAGATTTTAACCAATGTACTGGCCTTTGCCTCGGTCTTGTCCGTATTTGTATTAGCTTTGGTTCAACTTGTGAAAACAACTTTCAACCTGCCGAAAAATCTGATCCCTTTCATCGGGGTAATCATCGGCATTTTGGTTGGAGCAGCGGCGTACCCATTTACGGAAATGGAGCTGGTGCTGCGACTGTGGGCGGGAGGTTTAGCGGGTTTATCGGCCACCGGGTTGTTTGAGCTCGGGAACAAACGCCAAGGAAGAACGAAGGACAAATAAGCGGGCTTCGGGGACAGCATGATCTTGCTTGGAGGTCATTTCCACTTGAATAAAGATCAATTGTTTGCATATAATACAAACAAACGTTCCTATATGGAGATGATCCTGGTGGAAAAATACATCGGTCGCACCGTAGAAATCATCTACCTTGACCGTACAGGCAAGATTACGCAGCGGCGGATCGAAGTTCATGATGTGCGGGGCGGTTTGGTCCGGGCGACTTGCCTGACTTCCCATGCCCCTCGGGCTTTTCGGATCGAGAACATATTAGCTTGTGTACCTGTGGCAAAAGGGCGGCATACTGCCTCCTGAGCCTCCCTATATTTTGGGCCGTTCGCTTCGCGAGCGGCCCTTTTTGCATTTCAAATCTTGATGATTTGTAGGTGCATTGTCAATATGTTTGGTAAAAGGAATAGACCCTTACCTAACGCGTGGGGGTCTATTTCTTTTTGTTTTGGTAGAGTTAGCATAAAATCTCCGAATTACTAGCCTCCCGATCACTTATCAGTGATACGGGGGGCTTTTTCATAATACACAGTGTGTAATTACAACTTTTCGGATATTATCGTAATTTCGTGGGATATTTTCTGGACTTTCGGGAGGCTAAGATGAAATTAGTGTACGAGAAATCCAATGTTTAAACATTATAACGTTATATTCTCAAGAGTCATTTTCCATGTTATGCTAAATTCAATCAGAGGCAGGCATGACAACGATCCTTATTAAAAAGAGGCGAGCTATGATGAAGGAAAGAGTCGTTTATCGCCATCTCCAAAGAGTTAACGGGGAAGCGATCGACATTGTGATCGAGGATGGGATCATCGTGGAGATCACGGAAGCCGGCCAGGCTCGCGGCGATCGGGACTGGGACGGGACCGGCCACTATGTGTCCAGCGGTTGGATCGATATGCATGTCCACGCATTTCCAGAGTTCGACCCGTACGGTGACGAGATCGATGAGATTGGCGTGAAGCAAGGCGTCACAACAATTATAGATGCCGGCAGCTGCGGTGCGGATCGGATCGGCGATCTGCTGGCCAGCGGCAAGCACGCGGAGACCAATCTGTTGGCTTTTTTGAACATCTCGCGGATTGGACTGAAACGCATCGACGAACTGTCGGAGTTAGCTTGGATCGACCGTGAGCGCTTGAAGGCTGCACTTGCCGAGTATCGGGACTCCATCGTTGGCCTGAAAGCGCGAATCAGCCAGAGCGTCGTCCGCGACAACGGCGTCATGCCGCTGCGGATCGGAAGGGAGCTGTCGCTGGAGACGGGGCTGCCGCTGATGGTGCATATCGGCTCAGCGCCGCCCGATATCCGGGAGGTGATCCCGCTGCTGCAACGAAAAGATATCATTACCCATTATCTCAACGGGAAAGCGAACAATTTATTTGATGAAGCTGGCGAACCGCTCCCGGTGTTAAACGAGGCAATCCGCCGCGGGGTGCATCTTGATGTAGGCCATGGTACGGCCAGCTTCTCGTTTCGGGTGGCCGAGGCGGCGAAGCGACAAGGGATCCACCCTGATACGATCAGCACCGACATCTACCGGGGGAACCGGCTGAATGGTCCGGTGTACAGCATGGCCAACGTGCTGAGCAAATTTCTTTATCTTGGCTATTCGCTTGAGGAAGTCATTGCTGCGGTAACCACTCAAGCAGCACAATGGCTGGGCCGTGAGAAGTTGGGCCGCATTCAGGTTGGAGACCCGGCCCACTTAACGTTGTTCGTCGTGAAGGAAGAACCTGTGGAACTCGTTGATTCGGAAGGAGAACGGCGCGTCTCGAAGCGCCGTATCGAAGCGAAAGGAGTGATCGTCCATGGAAAATTCATTAAATGCGAAGTATGGGCTTAAGCGCGTGATTAACGCCAGCGGGCGGATGAGCATCCTTGGCGTATCGGCGCCAAGCGACACGGTGATGGACGCGATGAAGCGGGGCGGCCAAAGCTACGTCGAAATCGCTGACCTCGTGGACAAGGCGGGAGACTATGTCGCCAAACATGTGGGATCGGAGGCAGCGGTGGTCGTCAACTCGGCATCCAGCGGCATCGCTTTGTCGGTTGCGGCAATCGTAACGCAAGGCGACCGACGCAAGAGCTTGCGTCTGCATCAGGAGGAAATCCCCCGTAACGAAATCATCATGCTGAAGGGGCATAACGTGCAGTACGGCGCTCCCGTGGAAACGATGGTGTACCTCGGCGGCGGCAAGCTGGTGGAGGCGGGCTACGCGAATGAAGGGCGAGCAGAGCACATTGAAGACGCGATCGGCGACAGAACTGCGGCGATCCTCTATGTGAAATCACATCATGCCGTGCAGAAGAACATGATCTCCGTTGAAGAGGCGTGGGAGGTCGCGCAGCGGAATCAAATTCCAATGATCGTCGATGCCGCGGCGGAGGAGGATCTGCAAAAGTACGTGAAATTCTCCGACTTGGCCATTTACAGCGGCTCCAAAGCGATTGAAGGCCCGACCTCCGGTATCGTTGCCGGGAAACGCAAGTACATCGAATGGGTAAAGGTGCAGCTGCACGGCATCGGACGAAGCATGAAGGTGGGCAAGGAAACGACCTTTGGGTTGCTGCAAGCCCTGGACGAGTACGCCGTGAAACCCGACAACAGTGAGCGCGAAAAAGAGGCTTTGCAAACCTTGATGCCGCTGAGTGAGCTTCCGGGAATCCGGGTCTCTATCGTGCAGGACGAAGCCGGGCGAGCGATTTTCCGGGCGCGAGTGCAGGTGGACCCGCAGCAAGCTGGAATTTCGGCGAAGGACATGGTACATGCGCTGCAAACGGGGGATATTGCCATTTACACCCGGGATTATGGGGTGAGACAAGGGTATTTTGATATCGATCCACGCCCGCTGATGGGGGACGATATCGAGGTCATTGCCGCAAAAATTCGCGAATTGGCAGGAGGACAATAAGATGTCGCAAATCGCAAAACGCTTTTATAAAAATCGGGTAGCCCTCAACGTCCTGGCTAAAGATATTCCGAACGCCAAGGAAGTGTTTGAAGCGGCGGAAGGTTATGTGCTCGTTGGGGTCCTGTCGAAGGACTACGCTAGCGTTGAGGAAGCCGTAACGGCAATGAAGGCATACGGCCGGGTAATTGACGATGCAGTGTCGATCGGTCTGGGTGCCGGCGATAATCGTCAGGCGGCCGTCGTTGCCGAGATCGCCAAGCATTATGCCGGCAGCCATATCAATCAGGTGTTCCCGGCGGTTGGAGCGACCCGAGCGAATCTTGGCGCACAGGATGGCTGGATCAACAGCTTGGTCTCCCCGACGGGGCAAGCGGGATACGTGAACATCTCCACCGGCCCGGCCAGCGCAGCCCAGGAGAAGCCAGCGATTGTTCCGGTTGAAGCAGCGATTGCGCTGGTGCGCGATATGGGCGGCAATGCGCTCAAATACTTCCCAATGCAAGGCTTAAGCCGCGAAGAAGAGCTTCGCGCGGTAGCGGCTGCTTGTGCGAAGGAGAATTTTGCGCTGGAGCCGACCGGCGGAATCGACCTGGACAATTTTGAGCCGATCGTGCGCATTGCCTTGGAAGCCGGGGTTCCACAGGTCATTCCGCATGTATATACCTCGATCATCGACAAGGCGACCGGCAATACCCGGACCGAAGATGTGCATCTGCTGACCCAAATCATGAAACAGCTGGCGAATGCTTATGCCTAAACATCGTATTGCCGCCTTCGGTGAAGTAATGATGCGCCTGCAGGTCCCGGGGTATGAGACGTTAGCGCAGGCGGATACGTTGAAGTATTCTTTTTCGGGTACCGGCGTAAATGTGGTGTCGGCTTTATCCCGCTACGGGCATGAGGGTGTACTAGTCACACGGTTGCCGGATAATCCGCTGGGCGATGCAGCTGTCGCCTACCTTCGCAAGTTGGGCATCGGCACGGCCCACATTGTCCGGGGAGGCAAGTACATAGGCATGTACTTCCTGGAAAATGGCTTTGGCGTGCGGCCCAGCCGCGTCACCTATACGAATCGGTTGGACAGCAGCTTTAACACTGCGCCGGAAGGAACCTATGATTACGAGGACATTGCCGCTGGCATGGAGGCGGTCCATTTCGATGGGATCACGCTGGCGATGAACGATGACGTACGATCCCATATGAAGTTGTTCGCCGAAGCCGTGAAGCGGCAGGGGGGCAAGGTGATTTTTGACTGCAACTACCGTCCGTCCCTATGGGGGGAAGAGGGCTATGTCCAAGCGAAACCGCATTATGAAGCGATGCTGCGATTGGCGGACATCGTGATGATGAATGAAAAAGACGCGCTGCTGACCTTGGGAATGACTACGAACCAGCAGGATCGGGAAGAGCAGTTGAAGGAGCTGATACCGATCGTGGCGGATAACTACGGCATTTCTGTGATTGCCGGAACCCATCGCCAGATCCACGGCGACAACTCGCATTCGCTGCGCGGATTTCTGTACAAAGGGGGATGTTTTGCGTTCTCCGAACGGCTGACGTTTTCCGTCTATGATAGAATAGGGGCAGGAGACGCTTTTGCGAGCGGGATGATCCATGGGGAGTTGGAGGGCTTTGAACCGGAGAAGACCGTCCGGTTTGCGGCAGCGGCAGGCATGCTCGCGCATACGGTGCCGGGTGATACCCCGATGGCGACGGAGGCAGATATCTTCCGGGCGATGGAGCAATCCGCCGCTGGCGATGTGGAAAGGTAGGGTACAGGTTCGTGAGGTTGTCCCGCAAAGATCGACCGTTGTATTTACAAATCAAAAACATCCTGAAAGAACGGATCTTACATGGCGTATACCCGCTTGGTATGAATATCCCTTCGGAGCCTCAGCTGGAGCAGGAATTTGGCGTGAGTAAAATCACCGTCCGCGGCGCGATTCAGGAACTCGTCCAGGAAGGCTATCTGGAGAAGGGCAGCGGCAAAGGTACTAAAGTGATCCGCAACAAAGCCGCCTCCAAATGGTCGAAATGGAAGCACTTCACGGAGATTCTAGTGGAGGAGAATCATCAGATTCGCAAGGAATGGCTCCGTGCCGCATCGTTGTGGAACGAGGCGGGCTCCGAGCTTCACAAGCTGTTCGGGGAGCGCTGCTTGAAGCTGGAACGAGCATATCATCTCGACGGCGAGCCTTATATTTTTTACGAGCATTATTTGGCCGTCACTTGGAAAGAACCGTCGGAACCGGAGCTTGAAGATTTCCGCGACCACTCATTCTATGAGGTTCTGGAAGAGTGGGGCGTATCGCTGGACAAGCTGAGGGACGAGTTCACGGTGGCTCTTCCGCCCGCCGAGGCGAAGCAATTCCTGGGATTGGCAGACGGAGTCCCCGTGCTGAAGCGTTTGCGGTATTCGCGGGATGCCCAGGGAAGATTGGCCGAATATAGCGTTGGGTACTATAATACGGAATTGCAAAGTTACATTGTCGATTATGATGCATAACAAGGAGAATGCCAGGCCCCAGATTGTTGCATTAAATGCCGCAATCTGTTTTTTTTTGCCCCATAAATGATCTGAATAATTCAGATATTTTTGAAAGTTTATGGGATATTTCCGTCAGAACGCCGGGGCTATAATAACAATACAGATTTTGATACCTAGATTGTTAGAGGGGTTTAAGAGGAGGAACGCAGGTGAAGATCACGAGACATCCGGAAAACCCGATTGTGGTGCCGGGAGGATATGAGTGGAGAAAAGTGACGGTATTCAACCCGGCGGTGATCATGGATAACGGCAAATTTTATATGATCGAACGGACGGCAGGATCGCTGACTCCGTGCAAAAACTACTTGGGGCTGTTGGAAAGCGAAGACGGCGTGCATTTCACCCATGTAAAGGACGAGCCGATCATTACGCCGGACATGCTAGGTTTCCCGTACGGCAGTGTGCAGGACCCGCGGATTGTAAAAATCGATGACACGTTTTATATGAACTACGCGCTGCGTCCATGTGCAATGAGTTATTATCCAACAGGAAGAGGCGTTCCGGAGCGTTCCATTCCGAAATACCCAGACGGTTGGGGAGAGCAGGAAGGACATTGGCTGACGCGTTCCTCCATTGTTGCCTCCAAGAACCTGATCGATTGGGAATTCGTTGCCGACACAACGCCGCTGGATATCAATGATCGCGACAACATCCTGTTCCCCGAGAAGATTAACGGCAAGTTCGTGCTGCTGCGGCGGCCGGAGGAATACGTCGGCGATGCGTACGGCACGGAAAAAGCAGCGATGTGGATTACCTATTCCGAGGATCTGATCCATTGGGAAGAGCCGAAGTTGCTGGCGAAAGCGGAGAACATGGCCTGGGAATCGCGAAAAATTGGGGGATCGACGCCGCCGATCAGGACGGATCGCGGATGGCTCGTGTTGTACCACGGCGTCGATGATGAGGTCGTTTACCGCGTAGGGGCGATGCTGCTGGATCTGGAGAATCCAGAGAAAATCATTGCCCGCACGAAAAACTTCATCATGGAGCCGGAAACGTACTACGAGAAATTTGGCTATCAGATTCCAAACGTCATCTTCCCCACGGGGAATGTCGTTAAAGACGGCTTACTCTATATCTACTATGGGGTGACGGATACCGCGATCGCGCTGGCGACAGTGCCGCTGGATGAACTCGTGGATTATATTCTGAATGAGCCGCAAGACTAAAGGTTGCCTTTGAATAACCGCACTAAAGCGGTTTTTCAAAGAGTAAGACTTGCAAACGCTTCCCATAAATTATGTGAAAAAATATGACATGAATTTACGAGTTTGACAGGATATCCTTTAAAAATCGGCTGAATATTTCGGATATAATCGAAAATTTATGGGATATAGTCGATCGGAGTTGGCTTTTATAATAAGTCATATAACAGGTGTCGAAATAAAAGCGTTCATCTCCTGTTATGTTTATGGAAGTCATCAAAAATAACAAGAGAAGAGGGTTGATTATGGGCAAAACAAACAGAGGCAAGAAATGGGTATTGCTCGGTTTGGTTGCGGTGCTGACGCTGTTCGCGGCGGCCTGCGGCAAAGAAAACGCGTCAGGCGGTAACAGCACCGGCAACGCCGGCGGCGCAAACGAAGCGGAAACGATTACTTTGAACATGATGCATCCTTGGACTTCCCCGAACGTGGACAACGAAGTCTACAAAGCGCGGATCGCCGAGTTCGAGAAGACGCACCCGAACATCGTGATCAAGCAGGATGGCGTTCCATCCGCCCAATATAAGACCAAGCTGCGCACGCTGGCAGCCGCCAACAACCTGTCCGACATCAACGTCGTTTGGCCGGGAGCGGACTTGACACCGCTTGTTGCCGGTAATCTGCTTCAGCCGATCAACGATCTCATGGACAACTGGGGTTCGATTTTGCCAGAAGCCGCACTTTCCGGATTTAACGTGGACGGACAACAATATGCGATCCCAACCAAACAAAACTTCGTAGATATCATTTACTACAATAAAGAGATGTTTAAACAAGTCGGCTATGATCAATTCCCTGACACCTACGATAAATTCATCGATGTAGTGAAAAAACTGAAAGCCGCGGGCATCACCCCGATATCTCTCGGCAATAAAGAACAGTGGCCGCTGCAATCGTCCTACATTTCGATCATTGGCGACCGGTTCACCGGAAGTGATTTCCTCCCGGCCGTGCTTGAAGGCAAAGCGAAATTTACCGATCCCGAGTTCGTAAAAGCTCTTTCGGTCATTGACGAGTTGAGTAAACTGGGCGCCTTTAATACGGATGCCAACAACATGGATTCCGTTCAAGGCCAGGACTACTTGATCCAAGGGAAAGCAGCGATGCATATTTCCTCCGCTACCGTTGACGCAAGAGTGCGGATTAACAACGAAGAGGGAGATAAATTTGGCATCGCCTTGTTCCCAAGTGTCGAAGGCGGTAAAGGCGATCCGAAGAAGAGCGCAGGTATTGTGCAATACGGCATTGCAATTAAGAGCGGCCTAGATGAGAAGAAGAAAGCAGCTGCTGAAGAGTTCTTGAAGTTTTTCGTCAACGAAGATTTGTATAAAGAACTGATCCGCAACGGGGTTGTCGTGCCAGCGAAGGTGGAAATTCCTGATGACGCCAGCCCGTATCTGAAGGAAATGCTGGCGCTGACCGGTAACGGAACCGCGCCGGTGTTCGACAGTGTCATTCCTACGCAGGTAGTAGACGTCTTGCAAAACGGACTGCAAGCGTTGACCGTAGGCCGCGGCACACCGGAAGAGCTGGCGAAGGAAGTTCAGGAAGCGATGGATAACTACCGAAATTGATCTCTTGAAATTGATCCTTCAATATCGATGCGTGATAGAAAACCCGATCCCCGGGTTTTCTTCATTCATCGGTGTTGAATCTACATTACGACATAAAGGAGGGAACCCCTGATGCAAACGTTACGAGGTGCGAAGCTGGCCATATTTATTGGTTTATTACCTGCCCTGGTCATCTATCTGGGGATCGCCATTGTACCGATTGGCGTGTCGCTGTACTACTCGTTAATGGACTGGAACGGCATCGGATCGATGAAGTTCGTTGGTCTGGATAATTTCGTGAAGATTCTGGGTGACGACATCTTCTGGCTGTCCGTCAAAAATAACGTCATCATTATGGTGACCGGCCTGATCGGCCAAATCCCGCTTGGGTTATTGCTCGCACTGTTGCTGAACCGCGGCCTGAAGGGCTCCGGGTTCTTTCGAACGGTAGGCTTTATGCCCGTCGTCATCTCCTCTGTCATGGTGTCCTTGATTTGGGGCATGGTTTATAACACGGAATACGGGATGTTAAATAACCTGCTGGGCATCGTGGGTCTCGATAGCTGGAAGCAGAACTGGCTTGGTGACGATCGTTGGTCCATGCTGTCGATCAGCCTTGCGTATATCTGGCAGAACTGTGGACTATATATGGTTATTTTTCTGGCCGCATTGCAAAACATTCCCGATGAGGTCAACGAAGCTGCCGAGCTGGATGGGGCCACCGGGCTGAAACGCACCTTCCGTATTACGATCCCGATGATTCGCAGTACGCTGATGGTTGGGGTTGTCTATAGCATCAGTAACTCCTTCCGCGTTTTCGACTTGATTCAGATCTTGACGGGCGGCGGTCCGGCGCACCAAACCGAGGTCATGTCCATCCATATGTACAACAGCGCCTTTATGAATATGCGCTACGGATACGGCAGCGCAGTAGCGATCTTAATCCTGCTGTTCAGCTTGATCGTGATCTCGATTGTCAATCGCCTAGGCCGAGAAAAAGATGCCTAAGGAAAGGAGGGAATGGCCATGAGCATGAAGTCAGTAGGCTTCCGAATTTTGGCATACACTTTTTTAAGTCTATTCGCTATCATGAATATAGTCCCGCTGTTCTGGATGGTCGTTAACTCTTTCAAAAATGAACAGGAATACGCAGCCAGCCCGTTTTCGCTGCCGGAAGCCTTGCATTTTTCCAACTACGCGGAAGCGTGGCAAGTCGCGAATATGAATGTGTATTTTCTAAACAGTCTGTTTGTTACCTTTGCTTCATTAGCAGTCACCGTATTTTTAGGAGCCTTGGCCTCCTATTTCCTATCGCGGTTTCAATTTCGACTGCGCGGCATCACTTACGGCGTATTTCTGCTTGGCATGCTCGTGCCGATTCATGCAACATTGATTCCGATTTTTCTGATCATGCAGAAATTGCACCTGTTGGATACACATTTATCGTTGATTTTGCCGTATACGGCGTTCCACCTATCTTTAACGATCATTATTCTGGAGGGCTTCATGCGGGGATTCCCCAAAGACCTGGAGGAATCGGGCGTCATGGATGGCGCGGGTATTTTCCGAATCTTCTGGTCGATCATTCTCCCCATTACAAGACCTGCAATGGCTACCGTTATCATCCTCAACTTTATCTATAACTGGAATGAATATTTGTTCGCATTGGTATTAATCAGCTCGTCGGAGCTCAAGACGCTGCCGCTTGGCTTGGCCAACTTCGTCGGCATCGAAACGGCGAGTCTTACGTTGCAAATGGCAGCGCTGACGATGGCGCTGATTCCGATCATTATCTTCTATTTATTACTGCAAAAACAACTGGTTACCGGCATGACGGCAGGGGCTGTCAAAGGGTAACCGAGGTTCTCATAGGCATCATGACCGGACGGAGGCGAGTGCGATGGCAAGCTACAAAAGGTTTCTCGGCAGCTTTGGCTTAAAGCGAAAGGCGCTTGTCATTTTCCTCATCTTCGTGATTTTGCCGACGTTTGGCGTTGGCGTGGTCGTGCAAATTCAATTTAACGAGGTGCTGCGGGATCAGTTCATCAATTCCACGAAGCGGAACCTTGATAATGTCGCTGGCCAGCTTGGCGAGCAGACCAAAATGGTGGAGGATATCGCCAACTATTTGATTTTAAGTCCGGATATGCGTAACTTCCTGCGCACCTCCCCTCCGCTAAGCAGTGAACAACAAGCGGTACTGAAGCGGAACATTGAGGATTTCCTGACGTTTCAGCTGATGTCGAAGGGGTATATTCGTTCCATTGAGATTCACGGGTTTAACGGCAGTTCGATTGAAATGGGCGAGCCGTTTCGTGGCGACGAATCGAAATGGGAGGAGGCCGCCAAAGCTCGAAAAGGCGGGATTACCTGGACCGAAGGGTATACGTTGCATAGCGATTGGAACGGCGAGGTTCGGGTGTTGTCGATGTTCCGCATTCTCAACTCCTACAGTCAAATCACCCTACCGCTGGGAAGGTTGATTATTCGTCTGGATGAAGCGAGCATAGTGGGCTTGCTGGAGAAAGGGATCTTTAAGGACGGTGCTGGGAGCGTCTTTATCGTTGGCCCAGAAGGCCAGGTGATTTTAGGGACGACTCAACCGTTGCCGGAAGCCCTTCACCCGGATGCGTCGTTGCTGGACAAGCTGTCGTCCTCCGGAAAGGGAGATCTGACCTGCGAGGTGAAAGGTCAACGTTATTTAACTTTATATAAAAGTATGGAGAACACGGATTGGACACTGGTCGCCATGATTCCCGAAGCGAAGGTTTCTGAGGAGTTCCGCGGCATTAAAGTGACGATGCTGGTCATCCTGGCGGCGATTATGATGCTGGGCTTAACCGCGTTGATCGGCTTCCATTACACGATCATTCGCCCCATTTTGCGGTTGAAAAAAGAAACCAGCAAAGTCACCTACGGGGACTTTAACGCCCGGGTTCCGGTCAATTCCAATGACGAGATCTCCGAACTAAACCGCAAGTTTAACGAGATGGTCGCCACGATCCAACAACTGATTGAGCATAAATACAAGCTGGAGTTAAGGGAGCGGGAATCCGAGCTGAAGCTCCTGCAAAACCAGATGGATCCGCATTTTTTGTACAATACGCTGGATATGATTCGTTGGACGGCACGCTTGGAGCGGGCATCGAAATCGAGCCAACTGATCGAAATGCTGTCGAAATTTTTTCGCTCCAGCATGAATAATGGAAGCTACCAAACCACGCTGCGCAAAGAACTGGAATTTGCCCAATCTTATTTGTACCTACAGCAGCGCAGGTTAGGTGAGAAGAAGCTGAAGTATTCCCTATTTATCGAGGCGGGCATAGAGGACGCCGTAACGTTGAAAGCTACGCTACAGCCATTAGTGGAGAATTTCATCAAGCACGGCCTGGACCGCAGCAAGCCGTATGGCGAGGTAAACGTACGCTGTTACGCCCGTCAAGGCGAAATTTGGGTGGACGTCATCGATAACGGCAAGGGAATGGATCCCGGTAAAGCTGAGGCGATCCGAAACGCGCTGGAGCGGCGAGGAGCCGGCGGAACCCGGGAAGGGGCCTTGCTAAACATCCATGAAAGACTAACGATTTTTTACGGACAGGAGTACGGTTTGGAAATTGTCGATACTTCGGCCGCAGGCACGTGGGTACGGCTTCGTTTCCCTATTGCCGAGCCCGGCCATCCGGGAGGTGAGCCCTATGAATCCTAATGTTCGAGTCATGAATGTAGCACCTGCTAATGCAGGTAAACTTGTGAAAATGCTGATTGTGGACGATGAAGCTGTCATTTGCGAGGGGTTGCGTTATACGATCGATTGGTCGCAGCTAGGCGTGGAAGTCGTAGGTGAGGCGTATGATGGATTCGAAGCGCTGCGGCTCATTGAAGAGTACGGAGCCCAGCTGGTGCTGTCCGACATCCGCATGGACGGCATGGATGGGCTGGAACTGGCGAAGCAGGTACGGCAACGCTATCCTGAGGTGCAAATCGTCATTATCAGTGGTTATGAAGATTTCGAATATGCGCGCCAGGCGATCCGGGTCGGCGTAGGCGACTACTTGCTGAAGCCGGTAGATATTGAAGAATTGAGCTCTGTCGTGAAAAAAATCGTTGCCGCCATCCGCACCGGCGGCAAGGAAGAGAAGACGCGGGAGATCGAGTTGTGGCTGTCGGGCATGGCCCGGCACGGGATGGCGTTCGGCCAGGAGCCTCCGGCTTCGCTGAACGGCGCACAATTCCGCATTGCAGCGACTCAGCTAGCTGAATTCCACGAACATTTCGCCAATATGGAGGCGGAGAGATACGCAGCCGTTCAAGAGGCTTGGCTACACGGTTTGCAACGTGCTCTGGAAGGCAGTCCATTCCATGCCGTATCCGTCTTCGACCATGAAAACCTGCTGATGACCTTACTGGCAGCGGAGAGTCGCATCGAACCCGTCGTGTGGGATGAGTGGGTGGCAAAAGCTATTGGTTCGATCAGCCTTGGAACAGGGGAGCAAATTTATGGCGGGATTTCCACCGTGTACGAGGATTTGGGGGAGACCGCAGTTCGCTGTGCCGAAGCGTTACGCCTGCTGACGTTCCATGTATTGGACGGCCGACAAGTCCTGACGCCCAGTTATGGAGAGGCTGTGATGTCCGAGCGGTCGTTGCCAGCCTTCGATAGTGGAGAGGCAGTGCAGTGTCTCGTATCCGCGTTATTCAAGCAGGATCGGGAAGAAGTTCACCGATTGGTGGAGGACATGTTCCGTTTTTTCCGGGAATCGGGTTATCTTCTGCCGGAGGCTTGGAACCTGTATGAGGAATTGTTTGCCCTGCTCCGCCAGCGCTTGCGCAAAAGCGGGATGACCGGGTTGGACTACGCCCGCCGGGGGCAGCCGGACCCGAATATATATAACTCCTATGCCGGACTGGAAACGGTAGTGATCGAGGATATGGAGGAGCTGCAGCGATTAATCGATCAGAACGGAATCGACAAGTCTTATTGGATCGTTGAAAAAGCGAAAAAGTACATCATCGAACGTTACCGCACGGATCTTAAGGCTTCCGAAGTTGCGGCTTGGCTGAAAATCACACCGAGCTATTTCAGTTATATTTTTAAGCAAAGCACGGGAAAAGGGTTTACGGAATACATGAACGAGATGCGGATTGATCAAGCCAAGCATCTGCTTGCCACGACGCAAGATAAGGTATTCGAGATCGCGGACAAGGTCGGCTATAAAGAGTATAAGTATTTCGTGTCCGTGTTTAAAACCTATACGGGCATGACACCGAAGGAATACCGCGGTCTGCGTGTCAGCAGGGAAATGTCTGGAGCCGGGGGGAATACGGATGGAAATTTATAAGCTGTCGTCCGCTCCGATAGAAGAACGGGTAGCGGATTTATTGGCCCGGATGACGCTCCGGGAAAAGATTGGACAGCTGAATCAGCGGATGTACGGCTGGGACGCCTACAACCGTCAAGGAGATGCGTTTGAGCTGACCGATGCTTTTAAGGACGAAGTGGCCCGAGGCGGCGGGATGGGCGCGCTGTACGGCTTATTCCGCAGCGATCCTTGGTCTGGCGTGAATTACGCGAACGGAATTGCAGCGGCGGACAGCGCGAAGGTAGCGAACATGGTGCAGCGGTATGTGTTGGAGCATACCCGGTTGGGCATTCCCGTCCTGTTGACGGAAGAGTGTCCGCATGGCCACCAGGCGTTGGACGGAACGCTGCTGCCGGTGAATCTCGCTGCCGGAGCCACCTGGAATCCGGAGCTGATGGTACAGGCCTACGCTCGGGTGGCGGCGGAAATCCGCAGCCGCGGGGCGCACGTCGGGTTGGTCTCGGCGCTTGATATTTTGCAGGAACCGCGTTGGGGGCGTTCCGAGGAATGCTTCGGCGAGGACCCCTATTTGGCTGCCCGCTTTACGGAAGCCGCGGTACGCGGAATGCAGGGCGAAGACCCGCTCAGGCTGGATGCACCGAACCGCATTGCGGTCGTCCTGAAGCATTTATGCGCCCAGGGGGCAGCTCAGGGCGGGCGTAACGCAGGTCCGGCGGCCATCGGGCCGCGAGAACTGCGGGAAATCCACCTTCCAGCGGCACGGGCAGGTGCGCTCGCCGGAGCTGCTGGCTTTATGGCGGCCTATAACGAAATCGATGGTGTGCCCTGTCATGCCAACCGCGATTTGTTGACAGGCATCCTGCGAGAGGAATGGGGCTTCGAAGGCCTGGTGATGGCGGATGGCTGCGCGGTGGACCGGTTGCTGGCGCTTACCGGCAGCCACGAGTCCGCAGCGGCGCTGGCGCTGTCGTCCGGTGTAGATCTTAGCCTATGGGATACCGCTTTTACCACGTTGGAGGAGGCGGTTCGTCAAGGGCTGGTTTTGGAAGCGGATATCGACCGGGCGGTAGCGCGCGTCCTGAGGCTGAAATTTCGGCTGGGCCTGTTTGACAAACCATACGTGCCGGAGTTACGGGCAATTTCCGTGGTGGGGTGTCCGGATTTCCAGAAGATCAATCTGCAGGTTGCCCGTGAGTCGGTCGTGCTGCTGAAGAACGAAAGAGATCAGTTGCCGATCGTTGGCCAGCCGCGTCGGATTGCGGTGATTGGTCCGAACGCCGATCGCTTGTACAATCAACTGGGCGACTATACAAGCGTCCAACGTGAGGGGACCGGCACGACGGTGCTTCAGGGCATCCGTGCGTGTGCACCGCAAGGTGTCGACATCGTATACGCCTTGGGTTGCGGGATTCGCGATCGCTCCAAGGCCGGGTTCGCGGAAGCGGTGGCTGCTGCGAAGGAGGCGGATCTGGCGATTCTTGTGCTCGGCGGGAGCAGCGCCCGAGAGTTCGGGGGCGAGTTCGAAGACAACGGAGCTGCGATCGTCAAGGAGGGCAGCCCGTCTGAGATGGATTGCGGCGAAGGCGTAGACCTGGCCGATCTGTCACTCGGCGGGGTCCAGCTGGAGCTCGCCGAGGCAGTTGCCGCCACGGGCACTCCCGTCGTCGCCGTCATCATTCAAGGCAGGCCGCATGCGCTTGGCGAGGTTGTTGAACTGTGCGATGCAGTCCTCTGCGCATGGTATCCCGGAACGGAAGGCGGCCGGGCGATCGCCGAGATCCTATTTGGGAAGGTGAACCCAAGCGGGAAACTGCCGGTGACGTTGCCGCGATCCTCCGCCCAACTTCCGATATATTACAACCAAAAGGATCCAGGACGGATCCGAAATTACGTCGATATGCCTTCTGCACCGCTGTATCCATTTGGCTATGGCCTGAGCTATACGCAGTTTATTTATGCCAAACTGTCTTTATCCAGGACTGCCGTCTCGACGACTGCGCTTGAGAACGGGGAGCGGGTCATGGTGCAGGTGGAGGTCAAAAATACGGGAGCACGAAGCGGTGCAGAAACCGTCCAGCTGTACATTCGAGCTCGGGAATCGGGGATCACCCGGCGAATCGCCGAACTAAAAGGTTTCACCAAAATCGAGCTCGCCCCGGGGGAAAGCCGCACTGTTGAATTTAGCCTGGGGCGGGAAGAACTGGGGATTTGGACCCGGGAGATGCGTTTTGCAACGGTTCCATGTAAAGTCACGGTAATAGTTGGTGGCAGCAGCCAAGCCGCCCTTTCAGCCGATTTAACTGTGACGGTTTGATAACGCGAGTACAAAGTTCATAAGCCACAGCGCGAGAGTCCAAGGTGTCAGTCAGGATGCTCGCGCTGTATTAATTTCTGGCTCCCTCCTGTTTTTGGGCGCCTTTTACACCATTATCCCGTTTGATCCGTCAGTTGGTACCTCCATACCTGGCATACCCCCATACCTCCATACCTCCATACCTCCGATGCTTCCGTGCTTCCATTTCTCTGCACCTCATATCCTTCTTATGCTATACCTCCAACCTGTTCCCTTAACAAAAGGGATAATGATGCAAAAGGATGCTCGAAACTACCCATCCCCTAAAAAAATCCTCTCTGCTTCCATCTATTCGTTGACTTCGCCAATGGCTGTCCATACAATCTTAAGAAAACGCTTTCTTTTTTATTTTTGTGGACGACGAAAATGCATTCGATGTGGGAGTGGTGAAATGAGAGGAAATTGGTACCGACGGATGCTGTTATCGTACTTTCCCATCTTTTTGATCACGGTGGCAGTGTTGTTTTTTATCTTCGTAATTATCGTTAGCGATATCTCGTATAAGCAGACGGTCAAGGCCGATCGGATCACAACGGATTATGTGGTAGGGCGGCTGACCAGCTCGCTGAAAGGCATCGAGATGGACGTGCTGGAGGAAGTCGAAAAAAACAAACGGTACGAGGATTTCCTTAACGTGGCACTCACCGAACAGGACAGCCAGATCATCTTGGATGTAGCAGCGAGCATTCGCGAATTGGCTTCTCGGGACAGCCTGATTGAATCCATTTATATTTATCGGATCAAAGATCGAAGAGTACTGACACGCAGCGGTCTGATGGATTTAGAAACGTTTGCCGACCGCGCTTTCGTTGAGGCCGCCTTAACGAAGCTGGAGGATCGAAGCTGGTCGCCGATTCGCGGCTACCGGGAGTTTAGCACGGATCAGGAGAAACGAGTGATATCCAGCTACAAGCGAGAACCGCTCCCTTTCGGTGATGATGGATTGGTCGTCATCAATCTCGATATGTATGCGATCGAGCGAATGATTCGCTCCATGAACGACAGCGAGGTTTCTTTCCTGGACGTGCGCGATGCATCTGGAGAGCTGCTGTTCTCTACGCGTCCTTCCGATATGCCGCAACAGGGAGAGAAGAACCGCGTTGTCAATCGGGTAACATCGGAGGTGCTCGGATGGCATTTCGAGAGTGGCCTTGCCGCCGGGCAGCTGTTTACGTGGGTCTCATTTATCTCTTATATCTGGGTCGTGCTTGGGATTGCGACAGTGGTTGCCGCTCTGGTGTATTTGATTTTTATCACTCGAAAAAATTATCAACCGATCCGAGCGATGGTCGGCCGCATCGAATCGCTCAGGCAGCGGGAGGACGAGCTTGGCCTGAAGATGGATGAGCTGTCGCTGATCGACCGGGCGCTGGAGGATTTAATTCAGCAAGCTGCCGATTACGAGAAGCAGCAGCGCGAGAACCTGCTGATCAGCCGTCGCCAGCTGTTTTATGACCTGATGCAGGGCGAGACGCCGGATATGCTCAGGGATCGCCTGAAGAAGCTGGGCGTGCAGCCGAAGGAGGAGCCGCTCCAATTGGCGTTTGTTCTCGTGGAAATCAGCAATTATCCGGACTTTCGCAGTTCGTTCTCCGAACGGGATCAGCATACGCTCAAGTTTGCACTCACGAACGTTCTTCAGGAGCTGGCGCAAATCGATGGGCTCTACGGCTGGGCGGAATGGATCGCTGAGGATCGATTGGGCATGATCGTTGGCGTTGACCCAACTCATGAATCGGCGGCGCAGGCCATCCGCGGGTTTGCGGATAAGGGGAAGGCCTGGGTCGAGCAGCATCTGCGGTTTTCCTTACGATTCTGTGCCGGTCATGTTGAGCACGAATGGCAACGCATTGACCGTTCCTATAAAGCAGCGCTTGACGTCTTACAGCACAAGCTGTCGCTCGGTCAGGAGGCGATCTTCCTGAGCGAAGATCTGCCGCAGGCTGCCGAACGCAGATGGCATCAGGATGTAATGATGATTTCCGAACTGGTGCGCGATTTCCGGCACTTGGACGGCGAATGGCGCATGCGTCTGGATCAGTGGTTTGAGCGGATGGCCAGCGATTGTCTGAAGGACGAGGATATCCGAATGCTGCTGCAGATGCTGATCGATATGCTGGGTTACGAGCTGGCGTCTCTTTCTGAAGAGATTCACAACTATTTTCACGGTCCAGCGATGAAGAAATTGCAGCATGACGTGAAAAAGGCAGGCACTCTGGAACAGTTGAAATCGCTATACTCCGATTACTTAACAGGGCTGTACCGCTTATATGTGGCACACAGCGAAACCAAAAACCACCGGGCGATGGTGGGCGAGCTTAAAACCTACATTGAGGAGAACTTTGAGAATCCAGATCTCTCCTTGAAGCATATCAGCGATCGGTTTCATATTTCGGCGAAGTACGCGAGCTATCTGTTTAAGGAAGAGTTCAACATGAAATTCGTTGACTTTATCGTTCAGCTGCGGATGGAGCGAGCCCAGGAGCTGCTGGCTGAAACTGACGAGACGATCCAGAACATTTCTACTCGCGTAGGGTATGCCAATTCGATTACCTTTGGCCGCGTATTCAAAAAGATCGTTGGCGTGACGCCCGGCGATTTCAGAAGGCTGAGGCTCAAACCCGCGAAGTCCCGGCATTCCGAGAAATAACGAAATTGGTTTATTGCGGGAAATCGCTTTATTTTACCATAATTTGGATATCGGGATGGTGGTTTATCCGTCCGAAACTAGTTTATTGCTGCCCCTTTGCGAGCCATGGCATACTTGGGTCAATCTGGACGGGGGGCGTCAGCCGCAGTGAAAAAAGTGTGAATCCGCCAATTCACGAATTCACGTCTTACGTCTTCCGATCAGAGGATACAACTATTCGAGAAGAAGGGGATGAAGAAAGATGAGGAACAAAAAAAGATCAGGATTAGCTATCACTACGATTATTTTGATTACTTCCTTGTTGTTTACAGCCTGTTCGTCTTCGTCGAATTCGAAATCCAATGATCCCAGTGGCTCAGCACAATCGGGCGAATCCAGCAGCAAGCGGGTTACACTGAAGGTTGAGGTGTTCGATCGCGGGAATTCTCCGGCCGGAGCTACGATTACCGACAACTACTTGACGAGATACGTTCAGGAGAGCTTCGGTGATCCGAATAACATCGATGTCGAATTTGTACCGATTCCCCGTTCCGAAGAGGTCGAGAAGCTGAACGTCTTGATGGCGAGCGGCAGCGACGTACCGGACATTGTGTTCACCTATGACACCAACACGTTTAACCGCTATGCTTCTCAGGGCGGCTTGACCGATCTGGCTCCGCTTCTTGAACAATATGCCCCGAACTTAACGGCTTTCCTCGGCGAAGAAATTTTGCAATACGGCCGATATGAAGGCACGCAATATGCAGTTCCGGCCAAACGTACGCAGTTGGGCAAATATGCTTCCTTCATCCGCCAGGATTGGCTGGATAAGCTGGGACTGCCTGTTCCGCAAACCACAGAGGAGCTATACAATGTGCTGAAGGCTTTTAAGGAGAAGGATCCTGGAGAAACGGGCGGCCAAGTCATCCCAATGGCCATGACCGTTGCCAACGCGCAGTATGAACCTCTCCTCTGGTCTTTCATCGAACCGTTAACCGAAGAACAAACCTACACCTTGACCCAAACCCTAGGCTCCAATGATTATCCGACGTTGCTGCCAGGCTTTAAGAACGGCCTGCAATTTATGAATAAGCTTTACAATGAAGGCTTGATCAGCAAGGACTTCGCGCTGGATACAGACAAGAAAAAACTAGGCGAGGACGTATCCTCGGGGAAAGTTGGCTTTTTCAGCGAGGATGACGTGAATCCATTCTATGAAAACGGCCCTTACGCCACTCTCCAGGAAAATGTTCCCGGCGCGATTCTCAAATCGGTCGACGTCTTCACCAACTCTGAGGGCAAGCACGCTAAACCGATGTACAACCCGAACGGCATGTACATTATGGTTCCGAAATCTAGCGAACGTGCGGTGGAAGCGATCAAATACCTAGAGTGGATGGCTTCCGATGACCACCTGTTCCATATGCAAAACGGCGTCGAAGGCGAGAACTATACCATGGTCGACGGCGTACCGGTTGCTGTAGAGAACCCAACGGAAGAAGCCTTAAGCCGCCTGTTTAACAGCGGCGATATGGCGATTATCTCCAACGGCAAGCAGCTGGGCAGCGATGAATTAAACCTGAAAGCCCGGGCGATGCAATTCCCGCCAAGATATCAGCAGGATGTTGCGGAGGCTCAAGAGATCGCGAATACGGATCTGATTCAGCCCGTCGTGATGAGTAAACCAATTGAAGCGCAGACGAAGTACGGAACCACGTTGCAGGAGAAGTTCCACGAGATGCTCGTCAAGGTGACGATGGCTAAGCCGGAGCAATTCGAAAGCGTATACGAATCGATGATGAAGGACTATATGGCCAGCGGAGGCCAAGCGATCCTTGACGAGCGCACAGCTGTCTACAAAGAAATGAAATCCAAATAAATCGAGTTAGGTTAACTGCGGGGAGTGGGGTTGTTTTACTCCCTCTTCGCAGTTGACTAACGCATCAGGAGGGGACCGCTGTGAGCTGGAAAGTTTATATCCGCAGATATTGGCAGTTATACGCTTTGCTTGCCTTACCGCTCGCTTATTTTGTGATATTCCGATACGGCCCGATGTACGGGATTCAGATTGCCTTTAAGGATTTTAACTTCTTTCAAGGGATCGGGGGCAGCAAATGGATTGGGTTTGAGGCGTTCCGGGAAGTGTTTGGGATGCGGGACTTCTATCTCACGCTTCGCAATACGCTGATGCTGAATTTTTTGGATTTACTCGTCTCCTTTCCGGCCCCGCTCATTCTGGCCATCCTGCTTTACGAAATGCGGGTTCAATGGTTTAAGAAGCTGTCGCAAACGATTCTCTACATCCCGCATTTTATCTCTTGGGTGATCATCGGCGGGATTGCCGCGCAGGTGTTCGGGACGCAGTCCGGGTTGATCAACAATGTGATCACCTCGATGGGCTTTGAGGCGGTTCCTTTTCTCACCGAGAAAAATATTTGGCTGGTCACATATTTGCTCATCGGCATGTGGCAAAGTGCAGGCTGGGGGACGATCATCTATTTGGCGGCGCTCACAGGCATCAACAAAGAGTTGTTCGAGGCGGCCAGCATTGATGGAGCCGGTAGATTAAAACGAATCTGGCATATTACCCTCCCCGGATTAAAATCCACCATCGTGATGCTGCTGATCATTAATTTGGGCCACTTAATTACGATTGGCTTTGATCGGCCATATGTGATTGGCAACCTAGCCGTACGCGAGTATTCCGATGTGCTGAGTACGTTCGTTTATCGCGTCGGGCTGCAATCCGGTCAGTACACGATCGCCACGGTCGTTGGCTTGTTCCAGGCCGTTGTTGGGCTGGTGATGGTGCTGTCGGCCAACCATATTTCCAAGAAGCTTACCGATGAAGGAATCATATAGGAAGTATAGGGAGGTTTAGGTGGTATGCACGTTGAGGAAAGGAGCGGACGGACGTGAAGGAACAAACCGCTAACCGTGTGTTCGATGTTGTCAATTTTGTCGTGATTGCTGTCGCCACGTTGCTGTGTCTTGCTCCATTTGTTCATATTCTCGCCGTATCTTTAAGCTCAGCAGGGCCGATTCTGTCCGGGAAGGTCAGCTTGCTTCCGGTAGAATTGACGTTTGATTCTTATAAACAAGTGTTCAAGGATCCATCAATGATTCGATCTTTGGGATTTACGGTGCTGTTGACGGTGTTGTATACGCTGCTGTGCATGTTGATGACGATCGCTGCCGGCTACCCGTTGTCCAAGCGAAAGCTGAGAGGCCGCAAATTGTTTATGACGGTCGTCGTGATCACGATGTTCTTCAGCGGAGGGATCATCCCGGAGTATATTTTGGTTCGCAGCTTGAACCTGTTGGATTCGATCTGGGCTCTGGTGCTTCCAGGACTCGTTAATCCATTTTACTTGATCATCCTGATCACTTTCTTTAACAACATTCCGGAGGGGCTGGAGGAATCGGCGGAGATCGATGGCAGCAGTCATATTCGCACCTTGATCCATATTATCTTGCCGCTGTCGCTGCCAGTGATCGCGACCCTCAGCTTGTTCTATGCGGTCGGACGGTGGAACGGATTTCAAGATACGTTGATGTATATTAACAGTCCGGAGTTGTACCCGTTGCAATTAAAGCTGTATCAGATGATCCAAAATAACATGATTTCCGATCTCTTGGCAGCGGAAGGCGCTGGTGCGATGACGAAGCTCGTTTCGGAAGGCTTGAAGTCAGCGAGCGTGATGTTCGCGACAATTCCGATCCTGCTTGTATACCCGTGGTTGCAGCGTTATTTCGTCAGCGGCGTGATGCTTGGCGCAGTGAAGGGATAACGGAGCGGTTTATTTTTTGATGCTGTGACTACACGGAGGGGGAGAGGCGGGTTGGAACAGGAAATTTACGACAAGCTGGTGGCTATGAACGATGAGTTCGCGCAAGCGGCGATGGAGCTGCAGGTTCTTGATCCGGAAAATCGCTTTTATGGCGGAGTCATCGACCCGGCAAACGGAATCGCTTGGCCGAGCCACGGCGGAACGCCGAAGGATATGGCCATCTGGGCATGCGCTCTGGTGAACGAGGATTCCCGGTTTTATCACAGCGAGACATTGCTGAAGCGTTTGGAACTGGCGGCCCAGTTTATGCTGCGGTCGCAGCATGCCGACGGCTCAATCACGCCGCCCTGGACCAATTTGCATTCGCCGCCTGATACCGCTTTTGTAGTAAGCGGACTTGCCCAGGTCTATGAGCTGCTCGATGCTCATACGGTCGAATATGCCCCGGTTCGGGAAGCGGCAGACAAGATTCGGCTTTTCCTGGAGCGGACGCTGCCGGTGCTATTGACGGGCGGTTGTCATACACCCAATCATCGCTGGGTATTGTGCTCTGCGCTTGGGTTCATGTACAAGCTGACTGGACGGCCGGAGTTGAAGGAGCGGGCGGAAGCATGGCTTGCGGAAGGGATCGACTGCACGGAAGACGGCGAGTGGACGGAACGCAGCAACGGAATCTATAACGCGGTCAGCGACATCGTTATGATCTTTGCTGCCGAGCAATTGGGGTTGCCTGCGCTGCTTGAACCGGTTCGCCGCAACCTGCGGATGATGGTGTATTTGATCCACCCGAACGGAGAGGTGGTCACGGATTACTCCGGACGCCAGGATTATGGCTATCCGTTTGATATGAGCGGTTATTTCCTTGCGGCTAAATGGCTGGCGAACCGCGACAAAGACCCGCTGTTCGAGGCCATCGCCGAACTGGCCGGCCGTTCGTTGAGGCATCCGGGCGGATTGCCGAACCATGCGCTTCTGGGATTGCTTCGTTATCCCGAGCTCCGTCAGCCGGCGATTCCACCTATCCCTTTGCCGGAAGACTATCGGGTCGTGCTCAACGGCAGCTTTCCACGTGAGCGATACTTAAGCGGGATGGAGGCGGCCGGACACCACGGGCGAATATACCACAGCAAGCTGCATCCCGATTTTGGCGCACCAATTGCTCGTCATCGGCATGGGAAGACAAGTGCCACCGTGATGACGGAAGCGAATTCCTTCTTTGCCTTGCGACACGGCAGCGTGCGGCTGCTGGCGGTGCAGCTGGCATCTGCGTTCGCGCCAGGGTACGTGAAGCTGGAGCGGATGGAGGTGCTTGAGCATGCGGCGGAGGAGGCACAAGCGCAGAGGGAAGTGCACGACCAGGGAGAGAAGCAGGGTAAGGTGCAGGAGCGCGGCTTGAGACGAAGCTCAAAGTCTGGCTACCGCCTATCTGCTACGGAACGCAAGGGATATTATGCTCCCGTTGTGAAGGAGCTCTTGCCCGAAACGGCGAGTGGGCCGGTGAGCCCCTGGTATTTGCTGCCCCATCATCAGCGGGCGGTTACCCATGAGCAGCAGCATCGGGTCGAGGTCGAGGTCTTGGAGACCGCAGAGGGGTGGAGCCTTCGCGTTCAATGCGCCCGTGAAGAACCGATTCTAACGCAGCTTACGTTCCTCTTTGGCCAAGAAAGCGAGATGTCGGGCGAAGAGATGGTGGAACAGGCGGAGAACGGGATGTGGTTCTGGAAGCAGGGGAAGGTCCGCTTCTCCTCCGGTGAGGATTGGATTGAGCTGCATGGCGGTGTGATGGAACATCAAGCTGCAGGGTTAAACAATACCGCGATCCCCGTCAATTGCCGGGCGCTCGTCGTGAATCTGCTGACACCTTATGACCGGACGTTTGAACTCAAGCTTTCACCCTAATCAAAGATCTAGCCAGGGTTAGAAGGGAAGGAGACATCAACTTGGGCGAATATATGGAGGATCGGAAAAGTTCCTATTATGGCTTCGGTGAAGAAGACGAACGGATATTGGAAGTGATCGCCGCAAGGTATATCGGGGCGAATCCGCCGATCCCGTTTGCGCTGCGCACTTTCTCCAAAACGGGAATTTTGCAGACGGCAGAAGGCTTGTATGACATGGACTTTCCCGCCAAGCTTCCGCATGCGGAGGATGGTGATTACGCCTATGCATTCGGGCTGGTCTGGAGCGATGGGGAGCGGGAGATCGACGGTCTCTTGGAGCCGCTGGGGCCGATACGTCTGTTCGTGAACGAGAAGCTGGAATACCGTTCTACAGTAGTCGACGAACTCGACCCTAAGGCTCGGATCAAGGTACCGCTTGCATTCACCCCCGGCTGGAACACTCTACTGATTGAGGCGCGCAATACCCGCTCCGGCTTCGGCTGCCGATTCGGTGCCGATGAAGCGAAGGTGCGGATTCTGCAAGTTCTGGCCCCGTTTGCCGACCGGCAGGGGAGCGCCGGCTGGGTGTTCTCGGAGCCGGTAAAGACGGCCTGCTTTGGTGGAAGCGACCTAGGCCAAGCTTTTCCGAATTGGCAAGAACCCGAAGCTGCAACCGGGTTGAGATGGTTGCCAGCAACCCAATGGCCAGATGCGAAACAGGAGCAGTCCGTACCAAATCTGGAACGAATCTACGGAAATCTGGCCCAGTCTGCAGCGGCTTATGGGTGGAGCTCGGTGCGCATCCCAGCCTCGGCCGATCAGATCGAACTGAGCGGAACCGTTTGGGGAACGACGCAGATCTGGGTGGATGATACGCTGGCAACCACCGTTACGGGCGGTGGACCGTTCCATATTCAAGTAAAGGTACAGCCGGGAGTTCGGCAGATCGTGGTGCGAACGGAAAGCGCCAAGGAACGCTGGGGCTTCGAACTGGCAGCGGAAGCCGGGGGGAAGCCGCTGGCTTTCACTGATCCGGTGAAGGTTCATGGCAATCCCAGCCCGTGGTTGTACCTCGGCCCCTTTCCGGCGGAAAGGATGCTGAAGCCGCAAGAGGTCCGCACGCTCAAGAGGCCGTTTGACGGTTTGGGAGGCCCGATTTACTGGGAGGTGGATGCTCCGGAGATGCGCGTGCGGCCTTTTTACGAAAATGCCATGCTAAGCAACAAGTGGACAACAGAAGGAGCCACCAATTTCGGGCGCTGGGATTACCCGCTGGGCGTGACGATGTATGGCTTACTCCGCACGGCGAAGGCATTAAATCGCCCAGACATCCGGCGCTATGCCCTCTCCCATATTTCCACCTGTACGGAAATGTATGAATACTCGCTTTGGGACCGGGAGGAATACGGTTTCCCGGGGATCAACCATCAGCTGGTGCTCATGCGGATGCTGGACAATTGCGGCTCCTTCGGATCCGCGATGCTGGAAGCTTATTTAGATGGAGCGGAGCAGGCTGAGTTCCGCCAGATTGCGGACACGATCGCCGACTTTATGCTGCATCGGTTAGAACGTCGGGAGGACGGAGCCTTTTACCGGCGTTGTGAAGGTGAATATTCGGCTGATACGATGTGGGCAGACGATTTGTATATGAGCGCCCCGTTTCTCGTCCGTTATTCGATGGTGACGGGGGAGGCTGATGCTATCGATGAAGCGGCGAAGCAGTTTTTACGTTTTAAGCGCTATCTGTTTATGAGCGAACAGCAGATCATGTCCCATGTTTATGACTTTAAATACGGCCTGCCAACCCGAATCCCTTGGGGACGGGGGAATGGGTGGGTGCTGTTTTCGTTAAGCGAGCTGCTGGAGCGGCTGCCCGAAACGCATGAGGATTGGGAGAAGCTGCTGGCGATGTTCCGTGAATTAAGTCAAGGCATTGCCGCACTTCAATCTGATTCCGGGTTATGGCACCAGGTTCTAAATCGGCCGGACGCTTATTTGGAGGCATCCTGTACTGCGATGTTTGTCTATGCCTTTTCCCGCGGCGTTCGCTTCGGCTGGCTTGATCGCGAGGGGCCTTACGCTGAGGCGGCGCTTAAAGGATGGAGAGGGCTGACCGCGCAGGCGATTGACCGCCAGGGCAATGTCCATGGCGTCTGCAGCGGTTCCCGGTATTCCTTCTCGCCGGATTATTATATGGAGGATCTGCGGACGGTTCGGAACGACAATCACGGCATCGGCATTATGATGTTGGCCGCAGTGGAAGTGATGCAGTTGAAGGCCTTTGGATCTGCCGAGGAAGGACGATGATAAAATGGCGGGCAGCATGCTGGAGCACATGACACCGGAGCAGGTGTTTTTGGTGAAGCAGGCGATGGAGGAAATGGACCGTCATTATGACGAGGCCAAACACCTGCTGCGAAATGCGGAGGACGGGCGGAGCGAGTGGCATTCAACTCGCGGCAGTGCGCATTATGCCGTCGGATTGTTAATCCGGAACGGCGAAGGGGATACGGAGCGGGCTTGCGCTGTGTTGAATGAGGTGCTGAACCTGCAACTTGATGCGCCGGACGAAATCTTTCACGGCACGTTTAAAACTGCACCGCAAGCGGCAGATCCTCCCCGGGGCGGTTATCCGTGGAAACGTTTCGGACCGGGCTTCGCATACTACGTTACAAGCCTGTTGGAGAAGATCTCCGGTCATCTGGCCGAGGAGCTTGGTGCGGCAGGCAACGGGAAAATAAACGTCAGCAGGAAGAAAGCAGAGGATGCCTTGGCGAGGGCGGCGGATCGAGTCATTCCCCCGGTCTGGCGAAGCTATGACCCGAATTGGCGGGAGTTTATCGCCTGCGCGTTCGCCGTGATTTTGGAGCATTTTGAGCCCAGACTCCCCCGGGAGTTGGTTCAGCGCATGGATGATGCGATGGTCAAAGCTGTCACCGGCTCCATCGACCGCAGGCTGTCGGATGCGGTGCCGATGAATACGAACATCGAGCTGATGCATCTGTTTATCACCCATTATTACGGGTATCGTTATGGCAATGAAGCGTGGATTCGTCATGCCGACGGTGAGGCAGAGCGATTCCTCGAAGAATTTCATGAATTTGGCACGCTCGCCGAGTTTAATTCGACCACCTATTACGGTGTTGACCTCACCGTGCTTGGTCTAATCCGCAAATATGCCCGAACCGATCGGTTCAAAACGATAGGACATACGATTGAGCAGGCGTTGTGGGAGACGATTGCGTTATTTTATCACCCGGGCTTGGAAAATATGGCTGGCCCCTATGCCCGCGCCTACGAGATGGAAATGACGGCCCACAGCTCGCTGGGCGTGTTCTTGTATCTCGCGTTTGGCGAACGATTCAAGCATCTGGCCGGGGTGAATTGTGAGACGGGGCATGATCCGATAATCGCGCTGGTTGGCGTGGATGTACCGGAGCCAGTTAAGCCCAAGCTGCTTGGCGAGCCGGAGGAGCGGAGGGTGACTCGGCAATATCGCGAGCTGTGCGAACGGGATCAGCCCGGTAAGAACCGCTTCGTGTGTACGGCCACTGCATGGCTGGGGCGGAACCTGATGATCGGCGCATGTTCAGGCAGCCGCAATACGAACGGTCAGCTGCATCCGGCAACGATCCATTGGCAGAGTGAGGATGGAGGCCGCTACGCGTTGCGGTTAATCCGCCGGGAGCCGGAGGGCAGCTGGAACACCCATCTGCGCGGCTATTATGTGGAAGCAGAAGCGTCGCCGGGTAAATTGACCGCCTCGGTGATCTTGGAGCAGGACAGACCGCTGGACGTCTATTTTGAGGTGTGCGGCCCTGCGGTGACCGCAACAGGCGTGACTCCCACGAGTTGGTCTTTTCCCGGATTGGCGCTGCGTGTGGAAGCTGCGGCTCCAGAGCCGATCATCCGGGAACGGGATGGCTGCGTGGAAATTATTTATCCCTATCGCCCGGGGGCGCCAGAGGCTGTCTCACATATGGAATTCAAACTGGAGGTTACGCCTTGAAATTGGCAAAATAAAAGCCTTGCAGCCTATCGCTGCAAGGCTTAGTTCATTTCCCGGAAAGTGCTGGGCGATTGGCCGGTCACCTTCTTGAACAGCATCGAGAAGTATTTGTCGTTCCCGTAACCGACCCGGGCGGCGACTTCGTGAATCGGCGCATTGGTTTCCCGGAGCAGGCGCTTGGCCTCTTCAATCCGGCGGTTAATAAGGTAGTTGACGGGGGAATCGCCGAGTTCTTTTTTAAAGAGATGAGATAAATAGTGTTGGCTGACGTAGAGGGTATCGGCGATCTCTTTAAGCGTGATGCTGCGGGTGTAGTTCTTATCGATAAATTGCTTGGTGCGGACGGTAATTTCGTTCTTGTCCTTCAGCGGATCAAACGGATGCTTCACGTCCACGATCCGGTATAGCAGCGTGATCAGTGACATGAGCAGATTATTGCTGAGCGTCTCGTATCCGAGCACTTGGGAGTCGCATTCCTGAAGCATCTCCGACAGGTAGCTCTCCACTTTGTAGGCGTATTTCTCGCACGGAATGACCGGGTCGACGGAGGCGGGCAGCAGCTGCCCCGGCGGTACGCCGTCAATATGCACGTTGCCGACACCGCAATAAATGACCTTAAACGGTTCGGTGCTGATCGAACGCTCTTCATGCGGGACGCCGGCATTATAGACAGCGACATCCCCGGGATGTACTTCATAGATGGTGCCGCCGATGCGGAATTCCCCGCGGCCTTCGACGATATACAGGATCTCGCAATAATCGTGGATCTGCGGCGGCGCGTAGAAGCGGCGTTCGTCGACGACCTGGCCGGCGTAGAGTAATTCGGGCGTTTTTTTGAAACGAAAACGGTCGCTTTTGCGATAAGGAATTTCGATTTTCGGCACGATCAGTTCCTCCCGAACATTGGATAGCTCCATTATAACGGATGTGAGGCAGGATGGGAGGATTTTCTAGGAATAGGCAGATGCGGAGGCACGGGAGGGTTCACTTTTTTGCGATGTTGTGCGGGGAAGATGGCAAAATAGTAGGTTCTCGAACGGGCGGAGCGAACGATAGAATGGGACTATAATTCATTGTCCAAGGAGGCAGGTTGGCTATGGTTGAAAACGGTTACAGATGGCGGGACGGGTTCCCGAAGATCGGCATTCGTCCAACGATTGACGGCAGACGAAGAGGGGTACGCGAATCCCTGGAGGAGCAAACGATGAACTTGGCCAAAGCGGTAGCTCGGCTGTTAGAGGCGGAGCTCCGTTATCCGAACGGACAACCGGTCGAATGCGTGATCGCTGATACCTGCATCGGCGGCGTCGCTGAAGCGGCGGCGGCAGCGAAGAAATTCAAGGCGGCGGAAGTCGGGGTGTCCATCACTGTAACGCCGTGCTGGTGCTACGGCACGGAAACGATGGATACCGATCCGCAGATTCCAAAGGCGGTGTGGGGCTTTAACGGCACCGGCCGACCGGGAGCGGTGTATTTGGCCGCCGTGTTATCCGCACATGCGCAAAAAGGGCTTCCGGCCTTTGGCATCTACGGCGAGGATGTGCAGGATGAAGGCGATGACCGGATTCCGGCGGACGTGCAGGAGAAGCTGCTGCGTTTTGCCCGGAGCGGGCTGGCAGCCGCGATGATGCGTGATCGAGCGTATTTGTCGATGGGCTCGGTGTCGATGGGAATTGCTGGTTCGATGGTGAACGACACCTTTTTCCAAGAGTATCTGGGGATGCGCAACGAGTATATCGACATGACCGAGTTCACGCGGCGGATGGAGGAAGGGATATACGATCCCGAAGAATACCAGGCGGCGCTGGCTTGGGTGAAGCAGAACTGCCAAGAAGGTCCGGACAATAACCCGGCCCATTTGCAGACATCGCGGGAGCGGAAAGACCTGGAATGGGAGACGGTGGTCAAAATGACGCTGATCACGCGTGACCTGATGATCGGCAACCCGCGCCTAGCGGAATTGGGCTACGAGGAGGAAGCGCAAGGCCATCACGCGATCGCCTCCGGCTTCCAGGGACAGCGCCAGTGGACGGATCATTTCCCGAACGGCGATTTTATGGAGACGATCCTCAACTCGTCGTTTGACTGGAACGGGACGCGTGCGCCTTATATTGTGGCTACGGAAAATGACAGCCTCAACGGCGTTGGCATGTTGTTTGGCTATTTGCTGACGAATACGGCGCAAATTTTTGCCGATGTGCGGACGTACTGGAGCCCGGCATCCGTGGAGCGGGTGACTGGCTACAAGCTGGAGGGCCGGGCAGCAGGAGGCATCCTGCATCTGATCAACTCCGGTTCGGCGGCGCTTGACGGCACCGGCGAGCAGATGAAAGACGGCGATCCCGTCATCAAGCCGTTCTGGGAGATCAGCGAGGAAGAGGTCGCGCGCATGCTGCAGGCCACGCAGTTCCGTCCGGCTTCGCTGGAATATTTCCGGGGCGGCGGGTTCTCCACCGACTACTTGACCCGCGGCGGCATGCCGATGACGATGACCCGGCTCAACCTGGTCAAAGGGCTTGGCCCCGTGCTGCAAATCGCCGAGGGCTACTCGGTGGACCTGCCGGAGCATGTGCATGATACGCTCGACAAGCGGACCGACCCGACGTGGCCTTCAACGTGGTTTGCTCCGAATCTGACCGGCAGCGGCGCGTTTACCAGCGTTTATGACGTGATGGATCATTGGGGCGCGAACCACGGGGTCATCAGCTACGGCCATATCGGCGCCGACTTGATTACGCTGGCCTCGATTTTGCGCATTCCGGTCAGCATGCACAACGTACCGAAGGAGAAGGTGTTCCGCCCGCGGGCTTGGGGCCTGTTCGGTACTGAGGATGCGGAGAGCGCCGACTTCCGGGCTTGCGCTGCGTTTGGGCCGTTATACAAATAAGCTGTGACTCGACAACCAAGCCTCATAAAAAAGGAGAACAACGCCATGCAAAACATGGAAACGCGCCTAGAACTGTGCAAATACGCCCGCAAAATCGTCGACAGCGGGCTGGTCGTTGGGCCGGGGGGCAACATCAGCGCCCGGTCCGGCGACAAAATGTACTTGTCGCCCAGCGGCTTCGCGCTGGAGGAGATCGAGCCGGAGCAGTGGATCGAGGTGGATATCCCAACCGGAGAGGTGACCGATATCGGCCTGCGCCCGTCGTCTGAGGTGCTGATGCATCTTTACGGCTACCGCCAAAAGCCTGACATGGGAGCAATGGTGCATACGCACCCATCCCATTGTATCGCGTTTACGTTGATTGAGCGGGAGCTGCCAATCATGTTCCCGGACCAGGCCGCATTGGTCGGCCGAACGGCATTTATCCCTTATTTGATCCCAACGACGGAATTGCTGGCGAATGCAGTCGCCGAGAAGGTGAATGAAGCGAGCTCGATTTTGCTGGGGAACCACGGCCTGGTGACGACGGGCCGAAATTTGCGGGAGGCCTTCTACCGGACCCAGGTAGTGGAGGAGAGCGCGAAAATTTATTTAAGCGCCAAAGCGGCGGGAACCCCTGTCCCGCTAACGGATCAGGAGGTCGCAGACATCGCCGCCCTCGAAAGTGAAGACTACCGGATTGCACTGCTTCAAAAAATGAAGTGATCGGACGGTGAACACGCATGTCATCGGAACCACAACGCATTCCTTGCGTCCTTGCGTTTGATTTGGGCGCAAGCAGCGGTCGGGCGTTCATCGGCGAGATCCGTTCTGAAAGCCCGGATGACACCACCGGTGCCGCCGCTGTCATGCCTGGCGTTCGGAAGCTGCACATCACCGAAATCCACCGTTTCCCGAACGTTCCGGTTCAGATTGGCGGGCACCTGCATTGGGATACACCGATGCTGCTGCGGGAGATCAAGTCGGGCATTCGCAAAGCGTTCCAGGCCGGGTATCGTCCCGAAAGCTGCGCCATCGACACCTGGGGCGTTGATTTTGGTCTGTTGGATCGGAACGTCGAGCTGCTGGGCATCCCGTATCATTATCGGGATCGTCAAACGGAAGGATTGGTGGAGGAAGTGTCTGCCCTGGTTGGGGCAGAGCGTTTGTTCCGCGAAAGCGGATTGCAGTTTATGCCCTTTAATACGTTATACCAGCTATATGCCATGAAAAAAGCCGGCTCCCCCAAGCTCGATCTGGCCGAAACGCTGCTGCTCACGCCGGATCTGCTGAGCTATTTCCTGACCGGCCAGCGGGTCTGTGAATTTACGATGGCGACCACGACCGGGCTGTTCGACCCGGGGCGGGGCGCGTGGAACGCCGCGTTGATGGATGAGCTGGGCATCCCGAGCGGAATCTTCTCCGATCCGGTTCCCCCTGGAACCGTGATCGGGGAGCTGACGGCGGAGGTGTGCGCCGAGCTTGATGTGCCGCCGATCAAGGTCGTGGCCGTCGCTTCGCACGACACGGAGTCCGCTGCGGCGGCGGTGCCGGCGGATACACCAGCGTTCGCCTATTTGGTAAGCGGCACCTGGTCGCTGCTGGGGACGCAAATGGCGAAGCCTTTGCTCACGCCGGCGGTGCTGGAACGCCAATTTTCCAACGAAGGCGGCGTAGACGGCACGTACCATTTGCTCAAAAACATCATGGGCCTGTGGATCCTTCAGGAATGTAAACGCAAATGGGAGCAGGCTGGCGAAGCCTACACGTATGCCGAGTTGGTGGAAATGGCGGAACAGGCCGAGCCGTTGCGCAGCTTGATCGATCCGGATGATCTGCGGTTTATGAATCCGGCCGATATGCCGGAGGAGATCCGGGCGTATTGCCGGGATACCGGTCAGCCGGTACCGGATTCGCCTGGTGCCTTCGCCCGCTGCATCCTCGAAAGCCTGGCGCTCCGCTACCGCCAGGTGCTGGAGCAGGCTGAAGAGCTGACCGGCTCTCGATTTACCGGGTTGCATATGGTGGGCGGCGGAACTCAGAACGAGCTGCTCTGCCGCTTAACTGCGGAGGCAATTGGCCGCCCGGTATGGGCGGGACCGGTGGAGGCCAGCGCCATCGGCAATCTGCTGGTTCAGCTGCGGACCGGCGGCTGGCTGCATGACCTGCAAGAAGGCCTGGAAATGGTGAAGGCTTCATTCCCGATACAGGTGTATGAGCCGGAGCAAGCGACCAGGCCGGAGAACGAGAAACGCAGCGCTCTCTGGGCTGCCGCCTATGAGCGATTCGAACGATTAGGGAGGTCGATCCCATGCTAAAGGGCATATCCAGCTTAATTTCGCCGGAACTGCTGAAGGTTTTAATGGAGATGGGGCATTCGGACGAGATCGTGCTTGCCGACGGCAATTTTCCAGCTGCGAGCCATGCCCAGCGATTGATTCGTTGTGACGGTCATGGCATTCCCGATTTGCTGGAAGCGATCCTGCCCTTGTTCCCGCTCGACAGCTACGTGGACCATCCGGTAGCGTTGATGGCGGTGATGCCCGGCGACCCAGTGGAAACACCAATCTGGGACGACTATCGCAGAATTGTAAGCCGCTATCATCCAGCGGACCAGCCGTTTGAAGAGGTTGAGCGGTTTGCTTTTTACGAGCGGGCCAAACAGGCGTATGCGATCGTCTCCACCGGGGAGAGAGCGTTATATGCCAATCTCATTCTGAAAAAGGGCGTCGTCACACCCTAAAGCTCAAACACGGATCTGGGGGGCTGCCGCAAGGTATGCCCTCTTTTATCGTCGGATAAAAGCGTTTACAATAAAAGAGATTGCGGCCCTGTCAGATGAACATAAACAGGCAAGCTTCGAAGGAGAGGAGTGGACGACAATGAGGTATACGGCATTGGTGACCGGGGCCGATCACGGCATCGGTTTGGCATTGGTACGCCAGCTGCTTGAGGAAGGGCACCTGGTTTTTGCCGGGAGATATAACCTTCAGGAACAGGCGTTGCCGGAGCTGGCTGCAACGTACGGCGATCGGCTTATCCTCGTGGATCTGGATGTGGGGAGTGATACCAGTGTACAGGCTGCTGCAGCCAAAGTGAAGGAGCATACGGATTCGCTCGATTTGCTGATCAATAATGCGGCGATTCTGGGCGATATCGAAACGACGGTGCTTGGCAAACTGAATTTTGAAGACATGCTGCAGGTGTATAACGTGAATGCACTGGGGAGCCTGCGTATGACGAATGCCATAATTGAGCTGATCCTGAACAGCAACGGCCGTACGATCGTCAATATCTCTTCGGAAGCGGGCAGCGTTGGCCAGTGCTACAGAGACAGTTGGTTCGCTTATACGATGTCGAAGACGGCGGTGAATATGCACTCGAACGTCGTACATAACGGCATCAAAGCGCAAGGCGGACAAGTGCTGGTGCTGCATCCCGGTTGGGTGCAGACGTTTATGCGCGGCGAGAAGGATTCTGCGGCGACCCTCACACCGGAGCAATCCGCTAGCAAACTGTGGGGCATTATCCGCGAGGCGATGGAACGGGAAGACAGACCTCTGGAGAAGCCCATATTCCTCGATATAGAGGGTCAGGTGTTACCATGGTAGGTTGAGAACCTTATTTTTTCATTAGTGAAATTAATGGATAAAAAATGGAGGAATGATCAATGGAGTATACGTATTTGGGACGTTCCGGTTTAAAGGTAAGCAAGCTGTGTCTGGGCACGATGAATTTCGGCGTGAACACCGATGAGAAGGAAGCGTTCCGGATCATGGATGCGGCGCTGGACGCGGGAGTGAATTTTTTCGATACCGCGAACATTTATGGATGGGGCAAAAACGCCGGTAAGACCGAAGAAATCATTGGCCGCTGGTTTGCCCAAGGGGGCGGACGCCGGGAAAAAGTCGTGCTGGCAACGAAGGTACACGGCGATATGAGCGATCCATTGGACGGTCCGAATAGTCCGGCAGGATTGTCGTCCTACAAAATCCGCCGGCATCTGGAAGGCTCGCTGCGCCGTTTGCAAACCGACCATATCGAGCTGTACCAGATGCACCATATTGATCGTAATGTGTCCTGGGATGAGTTGTGGGAAGCGTTCCAAATTGCGATTGTCCAAGGGAAAATCGGTTATGTCGGGTCCAGCAACTTTGCGGGCTGGGATTTGGTGAAGGCGCAATATGAGGCGAAGAACCGCCATATGCTTGGCCTCGTCTCGGAGCAGCACAAATATAATTTGCTCTGCCGTTTACCGGAGCTGGAGGTGCTGCCGGCGGCGGAGCATCTCGGGATTGGCGTCGTAGCCTGGAGCCCGCTGGATGGCGGATTGCTGGGCGGCAACGCGGCGAAGAAGCTGGCGGGTTCGCGCACAGCGAATGACAACCGCTACGAGAAATTCCGTACGCAGCTTGAGGCGTTTTCGGCACTTTGCCGGGAGCTGGGTGAAAGCGAGGCGAACGTGGCATTAGCTTGGACACTGGCGCATCCGGCGATGACTGCACCGATTATCGGACCGCGTACGTTGGAGCAGTTCCAAGATACGCTCCGAGTGGTCGAGATCAAGCTGGATGAAGCGGTGATGAAGCGATTGGATGAAATTTTCCCAGGCCCAGGCGGTGCAGCACCTCAAGCTTATGCTTGGTAAAAAGAGAGGGGGAGACGGAAGATGAGTCATGTGCGGAAGCAAGCCTTGGTGATCGGGAATAACGCGGATGCGCCGTATCATCCGTTGGACGCAGTACAGGAACAGTTACGGCAGATACTGCAGGACGATTTCGAGCTGACGACCAGCTTGGACTACGATCAGTTGGCCTCAGGTGCCTTGGAGAAATACGACCTCTTCATCTCCTATACCGACCGCTGGGAGGAGGCGGTGAGCGCGGAGCAGGCAGCGGGACTGCTCACTTATGTGGCGAATGGCGGCGGGCTGCTTGTCGTGCACAACGGAATCTCGCTGCAGGTGCGCCCGGAACTGGCCCAGTTGATCGGCGCTAAATTTATAGAGCATCCGCCTTACACGGAGCTGGAGTTTGGGGTGGCAGTTGACTCTGGCGGCGCCAGTCATCCGGTTGTGGAGGGAATCGAACCGTTTACGTTGGCGGAGGAGCCTTACCGCTTCGAATTCGATCCGTTCTGTGCCAAAAAGGTGCTGCTCACGTACCGCCATGAGGGCCAGGATTGGCCGGCGGCTTGGGCGCATTCATACGGACTTGGCAAAGTGGTATTCCTGATGCCGGGGCATCATCTGCCTTCGTTCCAGCATCCCGAAGTGGCAAAGCTGCTGCGGGGCGGGGCCAAGTGGGCTGCAAAAGCAAAATAAGTTAAAGGAAGAACTGATCCTTATAGCACATCAGTTGCTTATGGGATCAGTTCTTTTTTTGATGGAGGAGGTGGAGATGAGGTGCTCGTTGCGGGTCTTTTTAAGGATTATCCCGCTTAGTCAGGTTCAGGTGCAAAACAGGGTGGCGTTCCCCATACGACGTTTCCTGTTCTTACCTCTGTTCTTACTTCTGTTCCTGCTTCTGCTTCCGATTCCGATACTGTCTCTGCTTCTGTTTTGCTTGATTCTGTTTGTGCTTTGTATCTGCTCTGCTTTGTATCTGCTCTGCTTTGTATCTGCTCTGCTTTGTTATGCTCTGTTCCTGTTCCTGTTTCTGTTTTTGTTACCTGTTTCCGTTCTCTATTCTCTGCTCTCTGTTACCCGCTGCCGCAGTCCGTTGCCCGTTGCCGTTCCCCGCTCCCTGTTTCCATTCCCTTACCGATTCTCCATTTCTCGTTCCTCACGAAGCAACAAATAATGCAGATCCTTTCTCTGAATTGTACCTCCTGAGCTCCAGACCACCACCTGAGCGAAAGGGATAATGGTGCAAAAGGGGCAGAAGAGAGGGGTAAGAGAGGTCAAGCGAGGTCAAGTGAGGGGGACAGAGTGCTAAAGCAATATTTTGTGAAAGCGCTATACCCAAAACAACCCAAATGGTTTAAAATTAAAACAAACAAAAATAAAGAAAAAACCAAACAAACCCAAATGGAGGTAGTTCAAGAGATCATGGTACAGAACTTATGGGACTCATCTAAAGCATCGGTATTATCCTCAGATTTGGAGCAGCTGGTTTACCGATCGAATCTGCTTGGTGCAGATCGTCGGGTTTGTAACTGGGGCGGCGGTAACACATCGAGTAAAACGATCGAGAAAGACTTCCGCGGCCGTGACATTGAGGTGATGTGGGTGAAGGGCAGCGGCTCGGACCTGGCGACGATGAAGGCGGGCAACTTCACCGGATTGCGCATGGACGACATCCGTCCGCTGTTTGAGCGGGAGGAAATGACGGACGAAGAGATGGTCGCTTATCTGGCAAATTGCATGATTGACGCCAAACATCCACGGGCATCAATTGAAACGCTGCTGCATGCGTTTTTGCCGTTTAAGCATGTGGACCATACCCATCCGGATGCGATTATCAGCTTGTGCTGCGCTGACAACGGCCAAGAGATTGCCCGGGAAATCTATGGCAACCGTTTTGTCTGGGTGCCTTACATTCGTCCGGGCTTCAAGTTGTCCAAAATGATCGCCGAAGGCGTGCTGGCTAACCCCAATGCGGAGCTGGTGCTGATGGAGAAGCACGGTTTGGTAACCTGGGGGGAGACGCAGGAGGAGTGCTACGCTAAAACAATAGCCATTATCAATGAGGCGGAAGCGTATATTGAAGCAAAAAGCGCTGCTCAAGCCGCGGAAGGCCGCGTATTTGGCGGGCAATTTGCGAAGCCGTTGGAAGAAGCGCAACGCCGGGCCATTGCAGCCGAAATCATGCCGCTGGTTCGGGGGCTCGCGAGCGGGGAGAAGCCGGTCATCGTGACGTTTGACGATGAGGGGGATGTGCTAGAATTCGTTGGCAGCCGGGATGCAGGCGAGCTGTCGCAGGTTGGCGCCGCGTGTCCGGATCACTTGGTGCACACCAAAGTGGTTCCCCTGTTTATCAACTGGAAGCCGGATGCTGCCGATGTCGCTGGGCTTAAGGAGAAGCTGCAGGCGGGCATTGCCGAGTATAAAGCTCAGTACCAGGCTTATTTCGAACGCAACAAGCAGGCGAATGACGTGATGTTTGATGCGGCACCGCGGGTAATTTTGATTCCTGGCATCGGGATGTTAAACGCTGGAAAAAGTTGGGTGAATTCCAAGCTCAGCGGAGCGTTATACCATCGGGCGATCGCGGTGATGAAAGGCGCGACGGCCATTGGCCGGTTCGTATCGCTTAGCGAAAACGAATCCTACAACGTTGAATATTGGCCGCTGGAGTTGTACAAATTGTCGCTGGCTCCTGCCGAAGCTGAATTTTCGCGTAAGGTTGCGTTTATCACTGGAGGCGCTGGCGGCATCGGAAGCGAAACGGCACGCCGATTGGCGGAAGAAGGGGCTCATGTCGTGCTGGCGGACCTCAATCTGGAAGGGGCGCAAAAGGTTGCTGCCGAGATCAACGCCAAATACGGAGAAAATCGAGCGTTGGCCGTGAAAATGGACGTAACGCAGGAGGAGCAGGTTGCACAGGCGTATGCCAAAACCGCTTTGACCTACGGTGGAGTTGATATTATCGTCAACAACGCTGGTTTAGCCACGTCCAGCCCGTTCACCGAAACGTCGCTGCAGGAATGGAATCTGAATATGTCGGTGCTGGGAACGGGATATTTTCTCGTTGCGCGGGAAGCGTTCAAGCTGATGAAGGAGCAGGGGCTCGGTGGAAGCATGGTGTTCATTGGCTCCAAAAACTCCGTATATGCCGGCAAAAACGTTACGGCCTACAGCTCCGCCAAGGCGTTGGAGGCTCATTTAGCCCGCTGTATTGCGGCGGAAGGGGGAGAACTTGGCATTCGGGTGAATACGATTTTGCCGGATGCGATTTTGCAGGGCTCGGCGATTTGGAACTCCAACTGGCGGAACGAACGAGCGGCCGCTTATGGTATTGAGCCGGATCAATTGGAGGAGTATTACCGCAAGCGTACGACGCTGCTGGTTAATATTTATCCGCGAGATATTGCGGAAGGGGTTGCCTTCTTCGCTTCGTCCAAGGCGGCGAAAACGACCGGATGCATGTTGACGATTGATGGCGGTGTTCCGGCGGCTTTTGTACGGTAAGGCAGAATCTTTACATGTGAAGATTGCTTCTAAGTTGGAGATCAAGTCATGGGAGGTGCGAGGATGGAGCGGAGGAATCAAACGGACACGATAACGGCAGCGGCGAAGACGGACATCAAAGTATCCATGTTCGCTACCTGCATCGGCGATGCGGTGTACCCGCGAATCGCGGAAGCGATGGCCCGTTTGTTGGCCCGGGTGGGGGTCCGCCTGGAATTTCCGCAAGGTCAGACTTGCTGCGGCCAGCCGGCGTTTAACAGCGGGTATTGGGAGGAAGCTCGGCGGTCGGCGGCTACGCTGCTGGAGGCTTTTGCGGACAGCGATTTCGTGATTGGACCTTCCGGCTCGTGTATCGGGATGATCCATCACTACCCGAAGCTGTTTGAGCACGACCCGGTGCGGCTGGCGATGGCCGAAGAACTGAAAGCAAAGTCGTATGAATTTACCCAGTTCCTCGTCCAGGTGCTGGGCATAACCGATCTTGGGGCGGCGTTTCCGCATAAGGTCACGTATCATCCGTCCTGTCACGGCAGCCGGTTGCTTGGCATTCAGGAGGAGCCGATGGCGCTGCTCCAAAACGTCAAGGGTCTGGAGCTCGTCCCGCTTCCGTTTGCGGAGGACTGCTGCGGGTTCGGCGGAACGTTTGCGGTGAAGATGGCGGATATTTCCGGAGCGATGGTGACGGAAAAAGCGGATCACGTGCTGGAAACGTCCGCTGAGGTGCTGACCGGTCTGGATATGGCCTGCCTGATGAATATCGCCGGTCAACTGCGCTACCGCCGCCAGCCGGTACGAGTCATGCATCTGGCTGAACTGCTGTACGAAGGAGTGAGCGGAGCATGAGGACTGTGAAGGAACGGGCAGAGCTGGCGCTCAACAATGAGTTTTTGCGCAAAGCAGTGCGCTTTACAACCGAACGGTTGCGGGACGGGAAGCGCAAAGCCTCCGAAGACCATGGCAACTGGGAGGAATGGCGGGAACGAGGACGGCAAATTCGCCTGCATACGATCGCGCATCTTGATTATTACTTGAATCGGTTTGCCGAACAAGCCCGGGCGAATGGGGCGCATGTCCATTTTGCCGAAACGGGAGCGGAAGCGGTGAAGATCGCTTTGGAGATTGCTGCTCATAAAGCAGCCCGCTCTGTCGTGAAGTCGAAATCGATGGTCAGCGAAGAGCTGCACATCAATCGAGCGCTGGAGGAAGCGGGCATCGAGGCGGTGGAGACCGATCTGGGGGAGTATATCATTCAGCTTGCAGGGGAAGCACCTTCGCATATCATCATCCCGGCGATTCACAAGAACCGTCACCAGATCGCCGAACTTCTGTCCCGCGAGGCCGGGGAAGAGCTGCCGCCGGAGACAAGTGTGCTTGCCGGGTTTGTGCGCCGGAAGCTGCGGGAGAAGTTTCTCTCTGCGGACATTGGCATGACCGGTTGTAACTTCGCCATCGCCGAGACGGGCTCGATTGTGCTGTTCGAGAATGAAGGCAACGCCCGCATGGTATCGACCGTGCCCAAAACGCAAATTACGTTTATGGGCATGGAGCGCATTATCCCCTCCTGGAGTGACCTGGAGGTCATGGCTACGCTGCTGCCGCGATCGGCCACCGGTCAGAAGCTGACGGTGTACATGTCCGGTATCACCGGCCCGCGCCGTACGGCGGATGGAGATGGTCCGGAGGAGATGCATATCATCATCCTCGATAACGGCCGATCCGAGCAGCTGGGGGATCCGGAGTTTCAGGAGCTGCTCAACTGCATTCGCTGCGGCGCATGCCTGAATGCTTGTCCGGTCTATCGCCATATTGGCGGTCATGCCTATGGCGGAACGTACAGCGGCCCGATCGGAGCGGTGTTGACGCCAGCGCTTAACAAGAACGTAGCGGAATGGGACGATATTGCTTCGGCCTCCAGCTTGTGCGGCGCTTGTTATGAAGCTTGTCCGGTCAAAATCCCGCTGCACGACATGCTTGTGTATTTGCGTCGCCGCAAGGTTGAGCAAGGTTATGGCAACAAGCTGGAGACGGCGGGGATGAAGGGATTTGCCGCAGTGACGGCGAGTTCCAAACGATTTCATCGCGCGCTGAAGGCCGGAAGAGTTGTCCAGCGGCTAGTTGTACGCAACGGGGAAATTCCGGCGCGGATCGGTCCGCTCAAGGGGTGGAACAAATACCGCATTGCCCCAAGCTTGGCTAACCAACCGTTCCGTGAGCGCTGGGATACTCTTCAGCATGAGTTGCGAGCATCCACTGCCCTAACCGTGACTGCACAGGCGGCACAGGAGCGAATGAAGGCGGCGTTAAACCGGCGTGCGGCGAAGGTGGAAGGGCGTGAAGCAGCGGATCGAACCCAAAGAAGCGCCGGGGATCATGCTGGTCCTGCGTTCGTACGGAAAGAAGGTCAAACCTATGATGGATAACGAATATAACGCATGGCTAAAAAAGAAAGAAGCGGAAGCGCGGCAAAAGCAGGAGCAGTTCATGAACCGGATAGCCGGGAAGTTGAAACGGCCGCGGCAGCAGGAGGCACCGGCACATCCGTTTCGAGGTGCGCCAACGTATTGGCGTGAGCTGGAATGGGGGCTGGAGGAGCGCTTGGCGCGATTTGAAGACAATTTGACAGCAGCCGGCGGGCATGTTGCCCGACTCCCCGATTTAAAGGCGGCCAAGGAGTTTATCACGGTCAAGGCGCAAGAGCTTGGCGCCCGTTATATCGTGCGCCAGGACGATCGGTTACTCACGGAGCTTGGGCTGGATGAAGCGTTGGCCGCCGTGGGAGCTAAGGTGTCCGTATGGAACGGGCCCCGTGATGAGGCCTGGATCGCCCGGGCCGCAGAAGCGGACTTCGGCATCGTAGCGGCGGACTCTGCCGTCGCCTACACCGGTTCGCTGGTCGTTCAGTCTGCGGCAGAGAAAGGGCGCTCGGTCAGCCTGCTGCCGACAGCACTGTTCGCCATCGTCCCGGTCGAACGGCTAAAAACCCGCCTGGGCGAGGTGCTGGAGACGTTTGATGCAGCCGGGCGTGAAGCCCTGCCTGCGGGCATCCATTTTATCTCCGGCCCCAGCCGCTCGGCGGATATTGAAAACGATCTCACGATTGGAGTGCATGGCCCAGGCATCGTGTTCGCCCTGCTGGTCGGTTAAGCCGAGTGAGGAAACGAGTGTGCTAGTACAACACTTCGATGTTCTTGCTTTGCAGCAGCTCCAGCCAAGCTTCCGAAGGGCGCTGGTCGGTGATTAAATAATCGATCTGCTCCCAATCGGCCAGCTTGACGAAGGCATTCTTGTCAAACTTCGTATGGTCAGCCAGCAAAATCACTTTGTCGGCATGGCGAAGCATATGCTTCTTCAGTTCGCATTCCGGCTCATTGGAATCGGAGATGCCTTTGTCCGGCGTCATGCCCTTGCAGCTGATCACGGCGGTGTCGACGTTGTACTTCTGCACCGTTTCCTGGGCGGCAGGACCAACCAGCGACAGGGAACGGGCGCGCAGCGAACCGCCGGTGGAGATAATGTTCAGGTTCGAACTGGCGAATTCGTGGAGGACGCTGACGGAATTGGTAATGACGGTGATGTTGTTCTTCGAATGCAGTGTCTTCAAAAATTCAAAGCAAGTCGAGCTCGGGTCGACCATCAGCGTGTCGCCGTCGTTTACCAAATCGATGGCCTTCAGTGCGATGGCCCGCTTGATCTCCACGTTCAGCGTGTTCCGCGTCGTATATGGCAAGTCTTCGTTCGTGTGCCGATTCAGCATCGCGCCGCCGTAGGAGCGGGTTGCGATACCTTCTTTCTCGAGCTTTTCCAGGTCACGGCGGATCGTCTCCTCCGTCACTTCGAACATCCGGCTGAGCTCGGATACCAGAACACGCTTGTCCTGATACAGCAGGTCGATAATTTTTTGTTTGCGTTCTGCCGCCAACATGGCGTTCACCTCGGGTCCGTTCATATTGTCAAGACGCCAGGGTCTTGATTCCTTCCCATCATAGCGAGAAAAAGGGGCGATTGGCAACCGGTTATGAGGAAGCGAGCGGAGGCGACCAGAGGAACATTTTCACGAAAAAGACAAAAACAAAAATAAAACAACATATTAATTGTTTGTTTATGTTGACTTCAAAGAAAAACAGACATAGGATGAAATTAGGAACAGGCAGCATTCCAGAGCGAGGTGCGTTTAGCGATGAGAGATTACGTTGCCGTGGATATCGGCGCCTCCAGCGGGAGGCTGGTAAGGGGAACCCTGCAGGACGGACATCTGTCGCTGCAGGATATCCACCGGTTTGATAACGGGTTTTCTGAGCGTGACAGGCATTGTTACTGGGATATCGATCATTTGTACCGAGAAATTCTCCGCGGCTTGCAACAGGCGAAAAAGCTCGGCATCGAGCGCTGCACGTTGGGCATCGATACATGGGCCGTGGACTATGCGTTGTTGGACCAGAAAGGTGAGCGGATCGGCGAAGTATATGCTTATCGCGATACCCGGACGAACGCGGCGGTCCCTCAGGTACACGCGATTATCCCATTTGCACGGATCTATGAGAAAACGGGGATTCAGCATTTAGCCTTTAATACGTTGTATCAGTTGTATGCGCACGATCGTGAGGAGTTGGCGAAAGCCAAGCACATCTTGCTTGTACCGGATTATCTCCATTATTTGCTGACCGGGCAGCGGATCAGCGAGATGACTAATGCGTCAACCACCTCTTTGCTGAATCTGCAAACCCGCGACTATGATCCGGAATTGCTCGCGCTTCTGGGGCTGTCCCGATCGAAGTTTCCGGCTCTGACGGAGCCGGGGACGCGGCTGGGGGCCATCAAGCCGGAGCTGGTTCAGGAGTATGGGCTGCCCGAATGCGAGTTGATCGTGGCGGCGACGCACGATACGGCTTCTGCGGTGCTGGGCGTACCGGCCAGCGGTGATTCGTGGGCGTATCTGAGCAGCGGGACCTGGTCACTGATCGGGGTGGAGCGACAGGAGCCGCTCGCGACCCCGGAAGCGATGGAGCACAATTATACGAATGAATGGGGCGCGTACGGGACGTACCGTTTTTTGAAAAACATCATGGGCATGTGGCTGCTCCAAGAGGTCCGGAAGGATTACGGAAAACAGCACAGCTATGCGGAATTGGTGGAGCTGGCCGGGGCTGTGACACCGCTTGGGTCCCTGATCAACTGCAACGATGACCGGTTCCTAAATCCTGCGCAGATGACCGAGGAAATCCGGCAGTATTGCAGGGAGACGAATCAGCCCGTTCCGAGTACACCGGGTGAGGTAGCGCGGTGCATTTTTGACAGTCTGGCCTTATCTTATGACGTTTACATGCAGGAGCTGACGCGGCTCACCGGCCAAAAACCGAAAACGCTCCACATCGTTGGCGGCGGTGCCAACAATGAGCTGCTGTGCCAATGGACTGCGGACGTAGCAGGCATTCCGGTGGAAGCCGGGCCAACGGAGTCCACCGCGCTGGGGAATCTGTTGGTACAGATGATTAGCAGCGGCGCCATTCGCGATATTAGCGAGGGACGTGAGCTGATTCGGCGGTCTTTTTCGATCCGGACGTATGTTCCTCGCGGGAACCATGCCGATGAGATTGCAGAGGCAAGGGAACGGTTCGCGGCTTTGCTGGCGCGGTGACGGTTGGATCGATGATTAGAGCATGAAGCGGATAGCTAAATGAATATGAATCTAAGCCAAAAAGGAGGAGCAAACATGGACAACGCGATTCAAACCAGCTACAACGAAGCGAAGAAGCTATATGAACGCCATGGAATTGACGTCGACGCTGTGCTGGCCCGGCTGGCTCAAATCAAAATTTCGCTGCATTGCTGGCAGGGGGATGACGTTAAGGGATTCCTCAACAAGGATCAGGAGTTGGGCGGCGGCCTGGCGGTTACCGGCAGTTATCCAGGGCGGGCACGGACGCCGGAGGAACTGCGCCAAGACCTGGACCAAGCGCTTCGTTTGATTCCGGGTCAGCATAAAGTCAACCTGCACGCAATTTACGCAGATACGGATGAACCCGTTGAGCTGGACGCGCTGGAACCGCGGCATTTTGCTAGTTGGGTCGATTGGGCGAAGGAGCGGGGGCTGGGGTTGGATTTTAACCCGACCTGCTTCTCCCATGAAAAAGCGAAGGACGGATTTACGCTCAGCCATCCGGACCCGGAGATTCGCAAGTTTTGGATCGATCACTGTAAGGCGTCGCGCAAAATTGCTGAATCGTTTGGTCGCGCGCTTGGGCAGCCTTGCGTCACCAACGTCTGGATTCCGGACGGGTTCAAGGACTCGCCGGTGGATCGGCTTTCACCGCGGGCCCGTCTGATGGAGGCGCTTGACGAGGTTTTTGCCGAGCCAATCGACGAGAAATACAACATCGACGCGGTCGAGAGCAAGCTGTTTGGCATTGGCTCGGAAAGTTATGTCGTTGGCTCGCATGAATTTTATATGGGCTATGCGTTATCCCGGGGCAAAGCGGTTTGCTTCGACGCCGGTCATTTCCATCCAACGGAGACGATCTCCAACAAGCTGTCCTCCTGGCTGTTGTTTGGCCGTGCGCTGCTGTTGCACGTCAGCCGTCCGGTGCGCTGGGACAGCGACCACGTCGTAACGATGGACGACGAGCTGTTGGAAATCGCTCGTGAGCTGGTGCGTGGGGAACTGCTGGACCGCACGCATATCGGTCTCGATTTCTTCGACGGCAGCATCAATCATATCGCGGCTTGGGTCATCGGTACGCGCAACACTCAAAAAGCGCTGCTGCGGGCGATGCTGGAGCCGGTTGACACGTTAAAGCAGCTGGAGCTGGACGGCGATTACACGTCTCGACTGGCGCTGGTCGAAGAGTTTAAATCGTATCCGTACGGTGCGATTTGGGATTACTTCTGCGCTTCCCAAGGTGTGCCGGTGCGGGAGGCGTGGCTGGCGGAAGTGAAAGACTACGAGACGAAGGTGCTCGCGGCGCGGTAACGAAGGTAACTCATGCAGCTGCTTTTTTTAGCATTATATATTTGAGTAAGGAGAGGAACCTACTGTGAGTACAATGTTATCGGAAGTGGAGAAGGGTTGGCGGATCCCAGGTTTGGAAGTCCCGTTTATCCGGGAGATGGCGGAAATTACGTACCATATGTGGCGGTTGGGCTGGGATGAGCGCAACGGCGGCAACATCAGCTATTTGCTCCATGAGGCGGAGGTAGAAAAATATATCGGAACCGCCTCTGCTGCGGTACGCCGTAAGCTGCCGCTGACGTTTCCGGTGAAGGAGCTGGCGGGATGTTATTTTATCGTAACGGGCTCGGGCAAGTATTTCAAAAATGTGATCTCCGATCCGGAGGCAAACCTGGGTGTGTTGCGGGTGAGTGATAGCGGCGATGAGATTGAGGTGCTGTGGGGCCTGCGGGATGGGGCGGTGCCAACCAGCGAGCTGCCGTCCCATTTGATGAGCCATATCGAGCGCTTGAAGGTCGATCCGGCACACCGGGTCATTATGCACTGCCACGCCACGCATACGCTGGCGATGACCTTTGTCCATGAGCTGGACGAGAAAAAGCTGACGAAAACGCTGTGGGAAATGTGCACGGAATGCCTTGTGGTATTCCCCGACGGCATCGGGATCGTGCCGTGGATGGTGCCCGGCAGCCCGGACATCGGGCGGGCGACTGCAGCGAAGATGCGTGAGCACCGCGTGGTGATATGGCCGCAGCACGGGATTTTTGCCGCCGGCACGACGATCGACGAAGCGTTTGGCTTGATCGAGACGGTGGAGAAGGCCGCGCAAATCTACATGCTGCTCGGCGATCGCCCGGTGTTGCAAAAAATCACCGACGCTCAGCTGCGCGACTTAGCGGCCGCATTTGGCGTAACTCCGCAGCCAGGGATTTTGAGCTAGGGAAAGATACAGCAGTTTCGGTCCGCGGGCACAAGCCGTGGGCAGATGCTGAGGTTTGGATTGTGCGTGGAGGGCATGAGGGAAAGGATGGAGAGCTAGTATAGAGGAGAGAATAATCGTAGACATAGTAGACATGTCCAGAGCATGAAAACGGACTCCGTTTTAAATGGGGTCTGTTTTTTCGTGATGAGGTTTTCTCGAAAGGAGCTTGATGAGCTGGAAAGGAGTTTGGTGTGCTGTTGTACGCTTGATGAGTTTGGAAGGAGCTTAATGTGTAGGAAAGCCGCTTGATGAGTTGGGCTAACGGACACAGGAGACGTTATTTGCACCATTTTGCTGGATTTTTGATTCTAACGGACCTCAGTGCGCTTATTCTGCCCAAAACAAGCCTAAGACACCGGATTGGGGCCAACTAAGGTCACCTCTGTCCGTTAAAATTGGGAGAAGGCGCATATGAACAAAATAAGGGCGCCTCGGTCCGTTAGCACTGCAGGGGTGGTGCTGGAAGCGCTGGATGGTGACGGAACAGGGTGGAGCTGGCGTTGCAGCATGGTGATGGATAGTGTTGGCGTTGATCAATGTGCTGGATGGAACTAATGGTGCTGGATGGAACTGAATGGAGCTGGATGGAACCGAATGGTGCTAATGCCGCTGGGGCTCGTGCTGCCAAAAATTCATTTTAATTTCGGGAACCCTATTGTCATTTGAAGTCACGGGAAGTACAATGAGGGTAATTCAACTTGTACGTACAATTAGTAATAAAGTGTCGGAATTAATCATATGGTATGTACAAGTTAGGGAGCAATCATTTTACCTAAGGAGGCGCTTTGGCATGAAATTGAAACCGCATTCATTTTGGTTCGTGACTGGCAGCCAGCATTTATATGGCCCTGAAACACTGGAGGAGGTAGCTGATCACTCCCGTATTATCGCAGAACAATTGGACCAAGACCCGGCGATTGGGTTCCCGGTGGTATTCAAGCCGGTCGTGACGACGCCGGACGAGATCTACAAGCTGATTCTAGCTGCAAATAGCGACGAGACTTGTGCGGGGGTGATCACCTGGATGCACACGTTCTCGCCAGCTAAGATGTGGATCGCTGGCTTATCTCAACTGCAAAAACCGCTGCTGCACTTCCATACGCAATTTAACCGCGATATTCCGTGGGAAACGATTGACATGGACTTCATGAACTTAAATCAATCGGCGCATGGGGACCGCGAGTATGGACATATCGGTGCTCGGCTTGGGCTCAACCGCAAAATCGTCGTTGGACATTGGGAGGACGAGGAAGTTCGTGCATCGCTGGCGGGCTGGATGCGGACGGCGGTCGCTTACGCCGAGAGCCGGCAGCTGAAGGTGGCGCGCTTTGGCGATAACATGCGCGAAGTTGCCGTGACGGAAGGCGACAAGGTTGAAGCGCAAATCAAGTTCGGCTGGTCAGTGAACGGGTACGGCGTTGGCGATCTGGTGCAGGTGCTAAACGAAGTCACCGATGCGGAAGCCGAAGCGCTGCTGAAGGAATATGCCGAACAGTACACCATTACGCAAGCTGGTTTAAGCAGCGGGCCAGTTCGCGATTCCATCGCGTATCAGGCGAAGCTCGAAATTGCCATGAAACGCTTCTTAGAGCAAGGCGGCTTCGGGGCGTTTACGACGACGTTTGAGGATCTGCACGGACTCAAGCAACTCCCAGGTTTGGCTGTGCAGCGGTTGATGGAAGCCGGGTACGGTTTTGGCGGGGAAGGCGACTGGAAGACAGCGGCTCTGACTCGTGTGCTCAAAGTACTGGCGAACAACCAAAGCACCTCGTTTATGGAGGATTACACATATCATTTTGAGCCAGGCAATCACATGATTTTGGGCGCGCACATGCTGGAGGTATGCCCGACGATTGCGGCGACGAAGCCAACGATTGAAGTGCATCCGCTGGGCATCGGCGGCAAAGCCGATCCGGCACGGATGGTGTTCGACGGTCAGGCAGGTCCGGCGGTCAACGCTTCGCTTGTGGATTTGGGCCATCGCTTCCGATTGCTGGTTAACGTGGTTGACGGCGTGAAGGTGGAAAAGCCGATGCCGAAGCTGCCGGTAGCCCGCGTGTTGTGGAAGCCGCAGCCTTCGTTGCGTGAATCGGCGGAAGCGTGGATTTTGGCCGGCGGTGCGCATCATACGGTGCTGTCCTACGCAATTACGGCCGAGAACCTGTCCGACTGGGCGGAAATGGCCGGTATCGAAGCGGTGATCATCGACAAGGATACCTCGGTACCTCGCTTCAAGAACGAGCTGCGCTGGAGCGATGCGGCTTACCGGTTGCGCTAATCGCAGCGGCAGTGACTTGAGTTACAGCGGTGTGACGCCAAACGGGCTTGCTATTGGATAAGGTGTGGGAACAGCCCTCTGCGTTCGCCCGGCCTATGTTACAATAACGGGTAGTAAAAAGAGAACGGTGGCATTGGTGAAGGGTGGACGAAACATGAACGACCGGAAAATTCCGAAATATATGCAGCTGAAAAACGAACTATTGTCTTGGCTTGAGCAAGGAAAGCTTCAGCCTGGGAAACAGGTTCCGTCCGAGAACGAAATTGCCGAGCAGTTTGGCTTAAGCCGGCAGACGGTACGGCAAACGTTTGGCGAACTGGAGAAGGAAGGCTGGCTGGAGCGCATCCAGGGCAAAGGTACGTTTGTCCGGCATCCCGCCCGCCGGGAGAGCGAAGCAGTGAAGACGATCGGCATTATGACGACGTACATTTCCGATTATATTTTTCCCCATATCGTTCGAGGGGCGGAAGCGGAGTTGCGCCAACATGGGTATCGCTTGATGCTGTCGAGCACGGACAATACGAAGGAGAAGGAACGGGACAGCCTGCAGCTCATGACGAGCCAGCCGCTCAGCGGACTGATCATCGAGCCGACAAAGAGTGCGGAGGGGAACCCGAATTTGGGGTATTTTTTGGAGTTGCAGGAGAAGGGGATTCCGTATTTGATGATCAATGCGAGATACCCTGAGCTTGAATGTCCGTGCCTGAAGGTGAACGACGAGGCGGGAGGCCGGAAGGCAGCGCTGTATTTGCTGGAAAAAGGGCACCGGCAGATCGCTGGATTTTTCAAAAGAGATGACCTGCAGGGCGTTAACCGGCTAAAAGGGTTCCTATCCGCCCATCGGGACTTTGGGATTACGGTGTCGCCGCAGCACGTGGTGACGTTTACGACGGAGCAAAAAGGTGATTACACCTATCAAAAAGCGCTGGAATTGCTGCAAAAATCGGAGGATCAGCGGCCAACCGCATTGGTATGTTACAACGACGAGTTAGCGGTGCGGCTGATGGACGCTGCCGCCGCGTGCGGCTTGCGGATTCCCGAGGATTTGTCCGTTATCGGCTTTGACGACTCCAGCCTGGCGTCGGCCTCGGGCACGAAGCTGACGACGCTGACCCACCCCAAAACGGCGATGGGCGAGCTTGCCGCCCGCCAGCTAATCGGGATGATCGAACGGGGAGAGGCGCCGGGCGATACGGTGTTTGAACCGGAGCTGATTGAACGGGATTCGGTGCTGGAACGAACGGTTTTGAAATAAACTGGTACAAGAGAGCTATCAGATCAGACACAACGGGAAATAGACCACTTGTCGGTCACCGTCCTGCTGGAGATCGGCTGGGCGGTGACGCTTTAAGCCGGAATAGGTGCTTGGTAACTTGTACGTACCTTTTATGGGGTTGAAAGACATGGGAGAAGGAAAGGGGACGAAGCTTGCGATGTTGGAAGCCTTAAAACAGCAGGTTTGGGAAGCCAATTTGGAGCTTCCGAAGTATGGACTGGTCACGTTTACGTGGGGAAACGTCAGCGGGATTGACCGGGAGAGCGGACTGTTTGTCATTAAACCGAGCGGCGTGCCGTATGAGGAACTAAAGCCGGAGCATATGGTTGTGGTCGACCTGGACGGTAATGTGGTGGAAGGCAATCTGCGCCCGTCCTCGGATACGCCAACGCATCGGGTGTTATATCGTGAATTCCCCGATATCGGCGGGGTTGTGCATACCCATTCGCCGTGGGGAACCAGCTGGGCCCAGGCAGGGCGGTCGTTACCGGCGTATGGAACGACGCATGCGGATTATTTTTATGGAGAGATTCCGGTGACGCGCCCGATGACACGAGTCGAAATTGAAGGCGCTTACGAATTAGAGACAGGAAATGTAATCGTAGAGCGGTTTAACGAGCTGGGACTGGATCCGAACCAGATGCCGGGAGTGCTCGTGCATTCGCATGCGCCGTTTGTTTGGGGCAAGGATGCGCATAATGCAGTCCATAACGCGGTCGTGTTGGAAGAGGTGGCGAAGATCGCCGCTCGCATGCTGCAGATCAATCCGAATACGCCGGCGATGGATCAGGCACTGCTGGATCGGCATTTTTTGCGGAAGCATGGAGCCAATGCCTATTACGGGCAGAAATAACGAGAACATAGCAGGGAGGGGTTACGATGAGCAAGGGGAAAAAATACACGATTGGCATTGACTACGGCACCCAGTCCGGCCGCGCCGTGCTGGTGGATTTGTCGGACGGACGCGAAGTCGCCGATCATGTGACGCCGTATCCGCACCATGTGATTGATGAGCGGTTGCCTGGCTCCGGGATCAAACTGGAGCACGACTGGGCCTTGCAGCATCCCGGCGATTATATTGAGGTGCTGCGTCGCTCGGTGCCTGCAGTACTCCAGGAATCGGGTATCGATCCGGCGGATGTGATCGGGATTGGGATCGATTTTACCGCCTGCACGATGCTGCCGGTGGACGCGCAAGGCCAGCCGCTCAGCTTCGATCCGGCGTTAGCCGATAACCCGCATAGCTGGGTGAAGCTGTGGAAGCACCATGCGGCTCAGCCGGAGGCAGATAAAATCAACGCGATTGCGGCGGAGCGGGGAGAAGCGTTTTTGGCGCGATACGGCGGGAAGATTTCGTCCGAGTGGATGATTGCAAAAGTATGGCAGATTCTCGATGAAGCGCCGGAGATCTATGAGAAGTCGGATCTTTTTCTGGAAGCGACCGACTGGGTTATCGCGCAAATGACCGGCAACATCGTCCGCAACAGCTGCACAGCGGGATACAAAGCGATTTGGCATAAGCAGGACGGATATCCGAGCAAGGAGTATTTTAAAGCGCTGGATCCTCGTCTGGAGCATTTGACGGATACCAAACTGCGCGGCGACGTGATCCCGCTGGGGACGAACGCGGGCGGACTGCTGCCGGAGATGGCCGAGATGATGGGCCTGACGCCGGGCATTGCCGTGGCCGTGGGCAACGTGGACGCCCATGCCGCCGTACCGGCGGTTGGCGTTGTGACGCCGGGCAAGCTGGTGATGGCGATGGGGACCTCCATTTGCCACATGCTGCTGGGGACGGAAGAGAAGCAAGTGGAAGGCATGTGCGGCGTCGTTGAGGACGGGATCATCCCTGGCTTTTACGGCTATGAAGCTGGGCAATCGGCTGTGGGGGATATTTTTGAATGGTATGTTGAGGAAGCGTTGCCTGCGTACGTGAAAGAAGCGGCAGAGAAGGAAGGCCTGAACGTTCACCAATGGCTGGAGCGGGAAGCGGCGGCGTATAAACCGGGACAAACCGGTCTGTTGGCGCTCGACTGGTGGAACGGCAACCGGTCCGTGCTGGTGGATACGGATTTGACCGGCATGATCCTCGGGATGACGCTGCTGACCAAACCGCAGGAGATTTATCGGGCGCTGCTGGAGGCAACGGCTTTTGGTACGCGCAAAATTATCGATGCGTTTGTTCGAAATGGGGTGCAAGTGGACGCGTTGTATGCCTGCGGCGGACTGCCGCAGAAAAACCGCCTGCTGATGCAGATCTATGCGGATGTGACGAACCGCGAGATTTTTGTGGCAGATTCCAAGCAGACGCCAGCCCTCGGCGCGGCGATGTTCGCAGCGGTGGCGGCAGGCGCGGAAGCGGGCGGCTACGACTCGATTCTGGATGCAGCCCAGAACATGGCTCGCGTTAAAGAAGAAACGTTCAAGCCGATCCCGGCGCACGTTGATGTATACGAGAAGCTGTATCAAGAATACAGCCATCTGCACGACTACTTCGGCCGCGGCGCAAACGACGTGATGAAGCGGCTGAAGCGAATCAAGCAATCGGCGGAGTAAGCGGAGGGAAGATGCAGGGGAGTGAGGAAACTTGTTCAAGGGCTGTCCAAGGACGGTGTAAGGACTGGAAGCTTCGCTCCCCTTATGCTAAGTTCATAATCGCTGATTTAAGCCGGAACCGTGGGTGTTGCGAGTGATGAGTTAGGGAACTTTTTTCGCTGATCGGGGAAGTGTGGCATTTGTAGGACCATGAGGTTTTGGATGTGGTTTTCAGAAAGTTGCAGGAAGTTGATGGATGGTCAAGGGAGGGAATTCCATGCTGCAAGACAGAACGTTGGAGCAGTTGAAGGTGATTGAACTCGACCGCGGGGTCATCCGAAAGGTTGCTCCTTACTTGCTAGAACAAGGTTATCGCCAAATCCTGCTGGTAGCGGATGATCACACGTATGCGGCGGCGGGAGAGCAGCTGATGGGGTTGCTGGAAGCGGCGGGCGTGAAGACGCGCGTTGTTCTCATTCAACCGGATGCGCAAGGCGATGTAGTTGCTGACGAGATTGCGCTCGTTCAGCTGTTGCTGGAGATCCGCCCTGACGAGACGGGTGCGCTTCTGGCGGTGGGTTCCGGGACGATCCACGACATCGTCCGGTTTGCCGCCCACAAAACCGGCAAGCCGTTTGTGTCAGTGCCGACCGCGCCGTCCGTGGACGGCTTCACCTCGGCGGGCGCGCCGCTGATTGTGCGAGGGGTCAAAAAGACGGTGCCGGCGGTGCCGCCGGTGGCGATTTTCGCTGACCTCGACATCCTGATGGCGGCCCCGCAGCGGTTGGTGGCTGCGGGCTTTGGCGATATGCTCGGGAAATACACGAGCCTGTTCGATTGGAAGTTCTCCCACCTGACAGCGGGGGAACCTTATGACGAACAGGCGGCGGCGATTACCGAGCGCGCGCTGCGCAGCTGCGTGTCGCACGCCGAAGCCATCGGCGCGCGCACGGAAGAAGGGATCCGCGCCTTGATGACGGCGCTGATCGAATCGGGCATCGCCATGCTGCTGTTCGGGCAGTCGCACCCGGCCTCCGGCGCAGAGCACCATCTCTCCCATTATTGGGAGATGGAGTATTTGCGCCAGGGCCGTCGGGCGCTGCTGCACGGTGCCAAAGTTGGCGTTGCCTGTGCGGAAATCGCCCGCGTGTACCACGCCGCGGGCGAAGGGACGCTCCCGGGCGCCGAGCCTGCGGCGCTCCGGGAGCACCGGGAGCAGGTCCGCGCCTGGCTGCGGGACCTGCCCGGCGAAGCCGAGCTCCGCGGCCTGCTGCGCCAGGCCGGCGGGCCGTCCACCCTCGCCGAGCTGGGCGTCGGCGAGGAGCTGTTCGCGCGCAGCCTGCGCGAAGCCCATCGCGTGCGCGACCGCCGCACGCTGCTGCGGGCGCTCAACGAGGCGGAGCAGGCCTAGCGCGCGAACCTGCCCGCGGCCTCGCCGGGCGTACGGCCGCGCCAAAACGAGCCGGCGGGATCTCCCCTTCGATCGGAGATCCCGCCGGCTCGTCCTGCGAATAGCGGTAATTCATTCCGCTATTCGGCCAAATCCCAAATTTTTGGCGTAAATAACGCCAAAAATTTCCCTTATCTGGCGCGGATCCCCCTAAAAACGGGGGGAATCCGCGCCACCTCCCACAAATAAGGCCCTAAAATGGCCTTATTTTTCATCAAATCCGCGGCAAAGGCAAAATAAGGCCATTTTTTACCGCTATTTTGCCGCGCCTCTTGCGCCGCACCGCCTCATGATTTTGCCGTGCCTCATACGCCGCTCCTTCCGCCGCACGCTTCTTCCGCACGCCTCTTCCGCATGCTTTTTCCGCCGCATGTTTCTTCCACCGCATGCCTCTTGCACAGCGCCACCTCTTGCGCAACACCGCCCCTTGCACCGCACTGCCCTAGCGCAGCACCGTCCCTAGCACGGCACCGCGTCGAGCGCAGCACCTCACCGTCATCGTACCCTCACTCGTCGCAGGTAGCTTCTACCGTCACCATTACTCTGTTGCGCAACCTTTCCCGTACATTCATCATCCCTTGCAACTGTCATCCCCTCCACAGAGAGCTATGGCGGCGGCAGGAGCAGGCACCGCTCCTCACTTACGAAACCATCCTTTCCTGCTCTCCCAGCAACTCAATCAACGCGCGGAGTGCGCTGGTGGGTTGGGCAGTTTTGCGGTAAATGATCTCGGTTTTCAAGTAGCGCATCGATTCGGGAACTTCGTGAATCCGCATAGTGCCTTCCTGCGCTTTCTGCTCGGCGACCATCCGCGGCAACAGCGAGATGCCAAGTCCGGCGGAGACGCCGCCAAGAATTGCTTCCAGCGTGCCGAACTCCATCGTGGCGACGTTGGTTTGGCCGTGGGTCTTCTTCATCTCCTCGAGTTGTTCGCGGAAGGTGCAGCCGCGGTTGTACACCAAGCTAGGCTTCAACAGGGCCTCGTCCAAGCTCTCAATGCCCGGTGGAGAAATAACCACCACTTCCTCGTCAAAGACGGGAAGGCGCGTGAGATCCTCATGATTAAATCGGAAGCTGCCAAAAGCGACATCCAACTCATACTGCAGTACTCTCTCCATCAGGCGATCGGACATATCTGTCAGCAGGGTTAACTCCACCTTCGGATACTTTTCATAATACTGGCTGAGCAGTTTAGGCATCCGCACCGCCGCCGTCGTTTGCGTCGAGCCGATCAGCAACGGACCGGTCGGCTCGCCGGAGAAGGAGAGCGCCGACGCCGCTTCGTCCAGCAAACCGATAATTTTGTCTGCATAATCCAACAGCATCTTGCCGCTGGAGGTTAAGGTCATCCCCCGGTTGTGCCGGTAAAACAAATCAGTCCCCAGCTCCGTCTCCAGCTGCTTGATGCGAGCCGTCACATTGGACTGCACATAGCCCAGCCGGGCGGCAGCTTTTGTGATGGAGCCGTCCCGAGCAACGGCTTGAAATATCCGCAATTCCGCACTATCCATATGGAATGCCTCCCTTTTGGCCCGTTGTCATCACTAAAAATGATATCAGATATCTTTATCAATCATTATACATAATCACCAACCTCCGATACAATACAAATCATGAAAGTGACACCTAAGGAGGAAACGACAACGTGAATATATTCAAATATACCGGTCTGCTGTTGCTGACCACTTTCTTGATGGGGACGGCGTATCCGGCTGCCAAACTGGGGATGATGCATACCACTCCGCTCATGCTGATGGGGATCCGATTCTTATTGGCCGGGGGATTGCTCGCCTTACTCAGCGCCAACAAACCTCAGCCTAAGGGTGCGAAGTCTTGGCTGCAGCTTTTGCTGCTCGGGTTGTTCCAATCGGTTGGGGTGATGGGGTTCACCGCTTACAGCATGCGCTGGATTACCTCTGGCGAGTCCGCCATCATCTCAAGCACGAGCCCGTTGATGCTAATCCTTTGGGGAGCTCTGATGGGAACTGCCTATCGCGTAAGGCAATGGGTTGGCGTGGTGATTGGCTTTGCTGGTGTGGTTATCACCTTTGGCATGAACCTGAGCATTAACCCTGGTACGGTATTTGCATTGGCGGGAGCCGTTAGCTTCACGGTGGCCACGTTGATCATTAACCGCATTGGTCCGGCGTTTGACAAAAGAGTGCTGGCTGCCTATCAAATGCTGCTCGGCGGCGTGATGCTGTTAATCTTCAGCTTTGCAGGGGAGCATCCCAGCTTTGAATTGAACCTGTCGTCCGCGTCCGTGGTCATCTGGCTCGTGATCTTTTGTTCCATTATTCAATTTACGATCTGGTTTTATTTGCTCAGCCACAGCGATCCAGGCAAAACCAGTTCATTCCTGTTCCTTGTGCCGATCTTTAGCGTCATTTGCAGTTGGCTGCTGCTTGGTGAGCAGATCACTTGGTACGTTTATGTTGGCGGGGCTTTGACTTGTGTAGGGGTGTTCCTGGTGAATTGGCAGGGAAGCAGTAACAGCCAGTCGGCTGAAAAAAATAAATCGAGTGTACTTCGCTTACAGGAGGAGATGGAAGCATGAGTTACCATAACAAAGTTGTGCTAATTACCGGGGGCGCTACGGGGATCGGCCGGGCGACGGCAACGCTGCTGGCTGAACGCGGGGCAAGGGTTGCCGTCAATTACTCCCGTTCAGAGACGGAGGCCCAAGAGACCGTGCAAACCATTCAGCAATTTGGCGGCCGGGCGATTGCGATTCGCGCCGACGTTTCAAACAACGAGGAGGTCATCTCTATGGTTGACCAAATCGTCCAGCAATTTGGGACGATCGATTATCTGGTCAATAACGCCAGCATCACCCGGTATATTGCAATGGGCGATCTGGATGCAATTACGGAGGATGCCTGGGACGATCTGTTTGCGGTAAATGTAAAAGGGATGTTTTATTGTGCGCGAGCGGCAGCTCCGTATTTAAAGCAGGGTAAAGGGGCAATCGTCAACGTGGGCAGTATTGCAGGGATTACGGGCAAAGGCTCCTCGGTCCCCTATGCGGTATCCAAAGCAGCGGTGCACGGTTTGACCAAATCGCTGGCTCACGCATTGGCGCCGGATGTGCGGGTGACCGGTGTAGCTCCTGGAGCGGTCAGCACACGTTGGTGGGCTGGACGGGAGGAGCAGATGCGGTCGCTGACTTCCCAACTGCCATTGGACCGGATTGCTTCGCCGGAGGAGATTGCCGCACTTATCGCGTCGATTCTGGAACAACCTTCGATGACGGGACAAATCCTTACCATCGACAACGGGCAAACGATGTAAGAACCTATTCCTTATGCTAAAAAAAATCAGCCTTCAGGACCTAACGGTAACCAGGAGGCTGATTTTTTTGATTGTTGTTATTGCTCTTTCACATCATACAGGACCCGAGCCAGCAGGTCCTGGCTGTAATTGCCGAAGTTCTTGCCGTAGATGGTCAGGCCGCGCTTGTTGATCGGCTTGTCGGTGACAGCGATGCGGAACGTCAGCTCGCTTTTGTAATCCAGTTGAATCTGTTCCAACGTAACGTCGGAAATGCGGCAACCGTCGATAAAGCTGCCCTCATTGTTAATGCGGATCAGCTTCAGCATTCCATATTGGTTCAAGTGCGGCGGCCACCAATCCGGATTAAACGTGCCGCGTGCATCACCGAAGTCCCCCGGACTCGTCCAGAAACCGATTTCGACGCCGTTCAAGTAAAAATAAATGTCAGACGGGTAGTTATCGCAATACCCGGGCGCCTCGGAACCCAGCTCCATCGAAAATTGAATTTCCCGGAACGTTTGATTGGGCTTCAAGTAATTCGGGATGCGGTATTCCAGGAAACCCTCGGACAACCAAATAATCTCCGAGTCGATTCGCTGTGGATCGGCAAAGTAACGCGGATCGTCAAAATCACCGATAATGCTGTGCTTCGTAGCCAAACCGCAGGTAGGGACCGCATGATAATTGCTATAATGGCCCACCTGAATTTCCACTTCGTATAAATTGTCGACATCCTTGCTCCGCAGGTCGACCATCAACTTGTCTTTGTTCAAATAACATATCTTCTGGATGCCATGCTTGCCAACGGAAGTATTGATCTCAATCAGGCCGCTTTCCTCCAGCTTCTTGATGTGCATCGTTATCGCTCCGTTGCTTAAGCCCAGCTTGGTGGCGAGGTCATTGAGGTTTAAAGCCTGATTTTTGGCCAGCAGTTCGAGGATTTGAATTCTGATCTCCGAGCTTAATGCTTTGAAAATGTCGATCCCGCTCATCAAATCCTTAATATAGATCATCGGATATTCGAACCTTCTTCCAATAAATAGTGGGTAGTTTTATTTTAGATAATTATAAACTAACTCAGTCGTTTAATAAAGCATCAAATCAAAATGTAAATCAGGTTCAGAAAATAGATTAAATTTGTAGTAAATGCACGCTTAATTTTAAAATATTTTAAACTAAATTTCATTATTCCATTGAATTTTCAGGCGGTTTTTCAGCGTTTTCACGGAGATTAGGATCTTTCATCTAATTAATTTTAGATAAATATAAAATGTTTTAGGTAAATATATTTACAACCCTGATCTCATATGTTATTTTATACCTGTAAACGGATTCATTCAAGGATATTCGAAATAATTTAATATTTACTAAAATGGAAGGTGGTCAACATGTCATCAACAGCACTGCGAGCAACGATGGTCATCGACAAAGCCTTTAAAATTGCGGAAGTAGATCGGCGCATTTACGGCTCCTTTATTGAACATTTGGGCCGAGCTGTCTACGGGGGGATCTATGAGCCTTCGCATCCGGAGGCGGATTCACATGGATTCCGTAACGACGTCAAGGAGCTGGTGAAGCAGCTGAACGTCCCGATCATCCGATATCCCGGCGGGAACTTTGTTTCCGGGTATAACTGGGAGGATGGGGTTGGTCCGGTTGAATCGAGGCCCAAACGCTTGGAACTGGCCTGGAGGACGATTGAACCGAATTGGGTAGGCACAAACGAGTTTGCTGGATGGGCCAAAGAGGTTGGTGCCGAAGTCATGATGGCGGTGAATTTGGGGACCCGAGGCGTTGATGCGGCTCGTAACCTGCTGGAATACTGCAACCATCCGGGGGGCAGCTATTGGAGCGATTTGCGCCGAAGCCACGGTTATGAGCAGCCCCATAAGTTCCGAACCTGGTGCCTGGGTAATGAAATGGACGGTCCATGGCAAATCGGACAAAAGACACCGCAGGAATACGGACGGCTCGCCTATGAGACCGCGAAGGCGATGCGACAGGTTGATCCTGATATCGAACTGGTATCGTGCGGCAGCTCCAGCTCGTCGATGCCAACGTTCCCGGAATGGGAGGCGGTGACGTTAGAGCATACCTACGAGGTGGCCGATTATATTTCCCTGCATCAATACTATGGCAACCGGGACAACGATACGGCGAATTTCCTCGCCCGTTCGATGGATATGGACCACTTCATTCGTACGGTGATTTCCACCTGCGATTATGTGAAGGCGAAGAAACGCAGCAAAAAAACGATGTACCTCAGCTTCGACGAATGGAACGTTTGGTACCATTCCAACGATGCCGATGCCAAGCTGGAGCCCTGGGGAATTGCGCCGCCGCAACTGGAAGACGTTTATAACTTCGAGGACGCTTTGCTGGTCGGAAGCATGCTGATTACGTTCCTGCGCCACGCCGACCGGGTGAAGATGGCTTGCATGGCCCAGTTGGTGAACGTAATTGCTCCGATCATGACGGAGAATGGTGGACGTTCCTGGAAGCAAACGATTTATTATCCTTACATGCATGCTTCGATTTTTGGACGGGGCGTATCGCTGCAGCCGGTAGTCGACTCCCCGGTGTACGACGCGAAGGATTATACCGATGTTCCTTATTTGGACAGTGCGATTGTATATAACGAAGCGGACGAGACGTTGACGATTTTTGCGGTCAACCGTCATTTGGAGGAAGCACTTGAGCTGGATTGCGATATTCGCGGGTTCGAAGGCTACTGTGTGATCGAGCATCTGGTGCTGGAACATGACGACCTCAAAGCTGTAAATACAGCGGACCAGGAAAATGTTAAACCTCACACCGGAGGTAATGCGGTCTGCGAGGACGGTTATGTAAAAGCTCGTTTAGCTAAAGCCTCCTGGAACGTGATTCGCTTGGGTCAAGCGAGATCTTAAAGAACTAAACGCTTCTGAGAAGCAACGGCTTCATTCACCCTTGAGACGATGACAACACCTAGCTATACACAACAGGCATGCGCTTTTTTAGGTCATCGATTGACCATCGGTTTTACTAGAGAAGTGGGAGATAACCGACTGTAAATGAAGTGTGTAGATTTTATTTTGTCAGGGAGGGTCAAGGATGAAGAAAAAGGTTTGGATTGTGCTGTTAGTGTTATCAATGGTCACATGGCTGTGGGGTTGCGGCAAGACGTCAACCACGGCGGGGGGTGAAACCTCCGTGTTGGACGGCGGTGCGGGGGAAGATGCGGTCGAGCTTTCCTATTGGACGTTTGTGGAACTGCATGGACAGCATTTTGAGAAAATGCTGGAGAAATGGAATACCGCCAATCCGGATCGGCAAATTAAGCTGAACGTTACGGTGATGCCTTACGATGACATGCATAACAAATTATCCATCGCCGTACAGACGGGGGTTGGGGCGCCGGACATCGCGGATATTGAGCTGGGCAAGTTCCCGGATTTTCTGGCCGGCACGCCGCAGCTGGTCGAATTAAATGACGTCATCGACCCGTACCGGGACACGATCGTCAAATCCAGAATCGATCTCTACAGCAAGGACGGCGTGAATTACGGGATCCCAACTCACGTTGGCGCCTCGGTTGCTTTTTACAACACGGAAATTTTAGAAGAGGCCGGAGTGGATTACAAGACGATCGTCACCTGGGAAGATTTTAAACAAGCCGGAATCCAAGTGTATGAGAAAACAGGCAAGTATATGGGCACCGCCGATACGAGTGCAACGTGGGAGCTTTCCCAGCTGCTGGCACAGCAAGGTGCGGATTTCACGGATGACGCCGGGAACCCAACCATCAACTCGGAACCCTTGGTGAAGGCACTTACCCTGCTGAAAGACCTGCAAGACAACAATGTGATCGCCACCATCGCAGGAGGGCAGCCCGATACGGAGGAAGCTTACGGGGAGTTTAATGCGGGCAACTATGCGACCGCTTTCATGCCGTTGTGGCAAATGTCGAGATACACGAACTATATGAAGGATCTCTCCGGCAAAATCGCCATCGCCCCGATTCCGGTTATCGAAGAAGGGATGCCGCGTTCGGTTGGCGGCGGCGGAACCGGGACGGTCGTAACCAAAACAGCCAAAGACATTGAGCTGGCCAAGGATTTCCTCGCTTTTGCCAAATTGTCGGAGGATGCCAACATTGAAATTTGGAACACGTTGGGCTTTGACCCGGTCAACATGGACGTTTGGGAAATGAAGGATGTAACACATAACCCGGACAACCAGTTTGTGCAATACTTCACTAACAACCCATTTGACGTGCTGAACGACATCAAGGACGAAATCCGCTTGATTAAATCTACCTCCGCTTCGCCAACGATTAATAACGTGCTTTGCACGGTAACGTTAAATGAAGTTTTTGAAGACGGGAAGGATATTAAGCAGGCTCTGGATGATGCGCAAGCGCAAATCGAGCAGGAGCTGAAGTAATTGAAATAAGCAGCGAGCTACTCCTCCGGGAGTAGCTCTGTTTAAAAAAAGGGGTAGGGCGATGTTTAAAAAATTCCTTTACTCACAAAAGGTTGCTCCTTACGTATTTGTGTTGCCGTTCGTGCTCGTATTCCTCATCTTTTGGGTGTATCCGCTGATCAGCTCCTTCGGGATGAGCTTCCAGAAAGTGACCCTGGGACAGGAAGCAGCGTGGATTGGCATAGACAACTATGAGAAATTAATGGGCGACGGGGTTTTCCTCAAGGCCGTGACCAACAGTGCCATCTATATGGTCTTAACCTTGGTGATCTTGATCCCGTTCCCGATGTTGTTTGCCGTATTGATTAACAACAAGTTCATGTGGGCGAGGGAATTTTTCAAATCCTCGTTTTTCTTCCCGGCGTTGACGTCAGTGGTGGTAGCCGGGACGATCTTCCGACTGATGTTCGGTGAAATGGAAGGGTCGCTCATCAACAGCTTTTTGGGCTTGTTTGGCGTGGAGCCGATTAAATTTTTGAAAGGACAAACGACCGGCTTTATTGCCTTATTGGCCCTGGCGACCTGGAGATGGACCGGGGTAAACATGCTTTACTTCCTATCTGGACTCAAAAATATTCCCGAAGAATACTATGAAGCCGCTTCCATCGACGGTGCTTCTCCTATCCAGCGATTTACGAAAATCACGATGCCGCTGTTGAAGCCAACGACCATCTATGTTTTAACGATCAGCATCTACGCCGGTCTGGCGATGTTTATCGAAAGCATGATGCTCTGGAACGGCAACAACTCTCCGAAAAACATCGGCTTAACCATCGTGGGCTACTTATACCGTCAAGGGATTGAGAAGAACAATCTGGGGTATGCGGCCGCCGTTGGCATCGTGCTTCTTGTCATTACGATGGTGATCAATCTGACACAGCTGGCCTTTACCGGCATGTTTAAGAAGGAGGAGGAAGCATGACGAAATCGAAGCGCGGCTTGCTAATTAAGATCGTTTTGTTCGTGTTTTTCGCCTTCCTGTGCGTGCTGGTGCTTCTGCCGTTTTATGCTGTAACACTGGCTTCCTTTAAGCCCGGGGAGGATTTGATCCGATACGGACTGAATCTGAAGTTCGATCTATCGGTCATGAGCTTGGATAACTTTGTATACTTATTTACGGGCAATCATTCCTATTTCCTATGGTTTTTTAATTCGTTAGTGCTGACGGTCGTCCAAGTGACAGTGACGTTGCTGGTTAGCGCTACGGTGGCGTACGGGTTTTCGGCTTATGAATTTAAAGGGAAAAATACCCTGTTCATCTGTGTCCTGCTGATCATGATGGTTCCATTCGAAATTCTGCTCCTGCCGCTGTATACGCTAACCTACGATATCGGGCTGATGAACTCCTATTCGGCCATTATTCTGCCTGGGATTGCCAGCGCGGCGACGATCTTCTTCTTCCGGCAGTATTTGCGGGGAATTCCCCGGGAAATTATCGCTGCGGGACGCGTTGACGGAGCGAGCGAGTATGGAATCTACGTGCGGATCATCTTACCGGTGATGAAGCCTTCTTTTGCGGCGATGGCCATCCTGAACGGGATGAACAGCTGGAACAACTTCCTTTGGCCGTTTATGGTGCTCAGCGACGCCAATAAATACACGTTACCGATTGGGCTTAAGACGCTGCTAACCCCTTACGGGAACAACTATGATTTGCTGATTGTAGGTTCCTTCTTCTCCATCATTCCGATTTTTATCTTGTTTGTGGCCTTCCAAAAATACTTTATCGACGGGATGACGGCAGGAGCGGTGAAAGGATAGAACGGCCCTGCGCTGCGGACGTTTGCGGACGGCTTCAGCGCCGACCGATTTCATATCATATTAATTATTCAAAACGGGGGAAGAAACATGAAAACGAAGTGGTTGTATTTATCTTTGGTTTTAGTTCTTTTAAGCGTGACAGTACTATCTGGATGCAGCAGCGGCTCGGACAAGAAGACGATTACTTTCTGGACGCCGTTAACCGGCGATGACGGAGCTTACATGGATCAATTGGTCAAGAATTACAACGCTACCAATCCCGAGTTCAAAGTGAAGCATGTGATTACCGCAGACATGTATACTAAAATTTCCACGGTGCTCAACTCTGGCAAAGGGGTTCCTGATTTGGCGATCATCCACGCGGACCGTGTTCCCGGCTTTGTGAAGCAAGGCGTGCTGGAACCTATCGGCGGTGCGATTGCCGCGCAGCCGGAAATTAAGGAGGAGAACTACCTTCCGCAGGCTTGGGCGACGGGGAACATCGATGGCACGCAGTATACCGTTCCGCTCGACATTCATAGCAACACGATGTATTACAACAAGGATCTGCTCAAGAAGTACAACGCGGAATCCTTCTTGGACGACGACGTGGTTACCATCGACGAAATGCTGTCGCTTCAAGGCAAGCTGGAGGATGGTGATTACGTTGTCAATGATGCGCTGCTCGGCTGGGTGATTTTAGCTCAAGTGCAAAACCTGGGAGGAGACATCCAAGAAAACGGCAAGCCGGCTGTGAATACGCCGGTGATGAGACAAGCCTTCGAAGAGGTGAAGAAAATTGCCGATGCCGGGTTGATGACCCCATTTGGCGAAGACGGCTACTTAATGTTCCAATCCGGCAACGTCTTGTTCTCGACGGACGGTACATGGAGTTCTACGGCCCATGCTGCGGTTGAGGGTCTAAACTTCGGGGTGACGAACATCTATTCTCCGACGCCGGACAAGTTCACGAACCGCGCTTCGTCCCACCTGTTTGCGATGCTGAAAAATGACGATCGATCGGATGAGAAAGAAGCCGGCATCGGCGCTTTCCTGGAATTCATCCGCGCGAACTCCTTGGAATGGGCGAAAGCAGGTCAAATCGTGGCGAGTAAACAAGTGATCGAAAGTCCGGAATATCAGCAATATATGCAATCCTTCTTCACCTCCAATGAGAAGGAGACCCAGTCCCTTTATATTTATACCTACGAATATTACCCTTACATCGCCGAAGCGGTTGATACCTATTGCGCGGATATCGTTCGCGGCAACGTCGATCTGGATGATACGCTGCAGACGATGCAGAAGTTCGTCGAGGACAAGATTGCCGAGAGCACTACGGGCAGTGCAAGCTGAGCCTGCGTTCTAGATAAACAGAAAGAAATCATGTGCCGGAACGATGCGTCTGGCACATGATTTTTCCAAAAGGAGATATGGAAAGGCGATGAACAAGAAATCCTTTGCGCCGTTTTTCTTTGTGGGTCCGCACCTGGTTTTGTTCCTGATCTTCATTCTGATTCCGACCGTATACGGGATATATGCTTCGTTTACTCAGTGGAACTTGATGAACGATCCGACCTGGGTCGGATGGGCTAACTACAAAACGATCCTATTTGATGAAACCTCGACCTTCCACACCCAATTCGTAAACGGGCTTCGGAATACCCTCATTTTTGTCGTGATCAGCGTTCCGCTGTTGATCGTCATCCCATTGTCGGTGGCCGTCGCCTTGGAGCATAAGAAGGTCAAATTGAAGGGCATCATCCAGTCCATTATTTACATTCCGGGCTTGATTTCCATTTCCGCTGCCGCTTTGATCTGGCTGCTTATCTTTAACAAACAGCTGGGGATTACGGGGAACATCTTCCATTCGCAGGTCGCTTGGGCGGCGACGCAGCCTTATGCTTGGATCATTATTTTTGTGATCACCGTATGGGGAGGGGTTGGCGGGAACATGATTATTTACCGCGCCTCGATTGCCGGGGTATCCAAAGACTTGTACGAAGCCGCCGAGATCGACGGAGCCGGCGCGACCCGGCGATTCTTCAGCATCACCTTGCCGTCGATCCGTTTTCCGCTCATTTATACCTTTGTCATGACCACTGCCGGGGCCTTTAACGTCTTTGGCCAACCTTTAATGATGACGGATGGCGGACCGCGGCAATCGACGCATGTTCTCATGATGTACATCCGTCAATTAGCGTTTGGTCATGGCGAATCGATTGCCGGCATGGCATCCGCGATGGCGGTGCTGCTAGGCATGGTCATTTTGGTCATTTCGGCGCTGCAGTATTACGTCATGAACCGAAACGCCAATTGACGCATCCTGTGATGGATTATGGAAACGAGAGGTAAGGTGTAAATCAAGATGTCGAAGAAAATCAGCATATCGAAGTATATCGCATACCTGTATTTGATCCTCCTGTGCGTCATTTGGGTCATTCCCGTGTTATTTGGAATTTCGACTTCCTTCCGCTCCCAATCTGAAGTGGTGTCAACGGGCTTCCGTTTGCTTCCCGTGGAATGGATCCTGGACAATTACGTGACGATTCTGGAGAATACGTCCACGGCTCCGATCCTGCGCTGGCTGACGAACTCCGTATTCATTGCGGTGACACATACGTTCCTCGTGATCGTGATCATCTCCATCACGGGTTACGGGTATGCTCGAATGAACTTTAAAGGCAGAGACACGCTGTTTTTTACATTGCTGGGCATTTCCTTCTTTCCGGGAGTCGTCAACATTATCCCCTCTTACAAAATCATCGATATTTTCGGCTGGGTGAATACCGCATGGGCGATGATTATTCCGGGTTTGGCGGGTATGGGCAACATCTTTCTGGTCAGGCAGTTTCTGAAAGGGATTCCGACCGACCTGGATGAATCCGCTCGGGTTGACGGGGCCGGAGATTTTCGGATCTACTCGTACATCATCCTGCCGCTTATCAAGCCGATCCTCATCGTTTGCGGCCTGTTCTCGTTTGTCGGCTCCTGGAACGACTTCCTCTGGCCGGTCATCGTCTATACCGACGTGGACAAAATGCCGGTGACTGCGGGACTGCTGCTGCTTCAGGATATCTACGGCAACTATCGCATGATCGGACAGCTTATGGGTTCGGCCATGTTGGCCATCATTCCAACGCTGCTGCTGTTTGTTTTTGCGCAAAAATACTTTATTCAATCGATCAATCTGAATTCAGGCATTAAAGGATAAATGAATTTAGGGTGGAGGAAAAACCGTGAACAACAAAGTGATCATTCAAACGGACGTGACGAAAGCGGTCATCAACAAAAATATTTACGGTCATTTTGCCGAGCATTTGGGCAGATGCATCTATGAGGGGATTTGGGTCGGAGAAGATTCCCCGATTCCCAACACGCAAGGGATACGTAACGATGTGCTGGAGGCGTTGAAGCGGATCAAGGTTCCGGTGCTTCGTTGGCCCGGCGGATGTTTTGCGGATGAGTATCACTGGAAGGACGGCGTAGGCCCGAGGGAAGCCCGCAAGCGGATGGTCAACACCCATTGGGGTGGCGTTATCGAGAACAATCACTTCGGGACGCATGAATTTATGCTGCTATGCGAGCTGCTGGAATGCGAGCCGTATATTTGCGGGAATGTGGGGAGCGGCACGGTTCAAGAAATGTCCGAATGGGTCGAGTATATGACATTTGACGGCGAATCCCCGATGGCGAACTGGCGTAAGGAGAATGGCAGAAGCGCGCCGTGGAAGCTGACCTATTTTGGCATCGGAAATGAGAATTGGGGATGCGGCGGCCACATGCGTCCGGAATATTACGCCGATCTGTATCGCCGCTATCAAACCTACGTCCGCAATTATGGGGATAACCGGATATATAAAATCGCCGGCGGGGCCAATGTGGACGATTATCGCTGGACCGAAGTGCTGATGCAACAGGCCGGCGGGCTCATGGACGGGTTAAGCCTGCATTATTACACTATTCCCGGTGATTTCTGGCTGGGGAAGGGTTCGGCGCTGGATTTTTCAGAGGACGAGTGGTTCGTGACCATGAAAAAAGCGCTGCACATGGACGAATTAATTGCGAAGCACAGTACGATCATGGATCGGTACGATCCCGAGAAGCGTATCGGCTTGATTATCGACGAGTGGGGTACTTGGTACGACGTTGAGCCGGGCACGAATCCGGGATTTCTGTATCAGCAAAACACGATCCGTGACGCACTGGTGGCCGGGCTTCACTTCAACATCTTTCATCATCACGCCGACCGGGTGCAGATGACGAACATCGCCCAGACCGTCAACGTCCTGCAAGCGATGATTTTAACAGAAGGTGAGCGGATGATCCTAACGCCGACGTATCATGCGTTTGATATGTTCAAGGTCCATCAAGGAGCAGAGCTGTTGTCGACCGAGTCATCGCTGGTTGATTCGGCGAATGGCGACGACACACTTCCGGCCCTGTCGGTGTCCGCCTCGAAGAACGCCCAAGGCGACATTCAGATCAGCTTGGTTCATATCGATCCGAGACAGGCTGCGGAGGTCAGTCTCGAGTTGCGAGGAAATCACGCGGAATGGGCTTCGGTTTCGGGAACTTTGTTAACGGCTGCAACGATGAATGCGCACAATACGTTTGAGCAACCGGATGTGGTTACGCCGGTTCCGCTCCGGGACGTTCACGTAGCCGGTGACACGCTGCACGTGAAAATGCCGGCCATGTCACTGGTAACCTTGATCATCAAATCATAACCTAAACCTTATGAAGGAGGGAAGTCCGTTGAAAAGTATGGTTAAGTGCCTGGGTTTACTCTTGATCTTCACGATGCTCATCCCTGCCGAAGGGTGGGCGAGCAGCGGCGATACGGATGCCGGGAAACGCGGGGCAACGGAAAGCGAGAGTGCGGGAGGGGCCTCGGGGAAAAAGCGACCGCCCGCGTTTACCAATGTCTCGGTCCACGATCCGAACATCGTCAAGGCCGGCTCGACCTATTATGTCTTTGGGTCGCATATCGAAGCCGCCAAATCAACCGATTTGATGAATTGGACGACGTTTACCAACGGCTATCAAACCCCGGGGAACGTGATCTACGGCGATCTGTCTCAAAATCTGGCCGGTTCGTTCGCTTGGGCGGGAGAGGACGATGCCGACAGTAAAGGCGGGTATGCGGTCTGGGCGCCGGGCGTGATCTGGAATGAGAAATACCGGAATGCGGACGGAACGAGGGGCGCTTATATGATGTATTACAGCGCTTCGTCCACCTATATCCGCTCCGCGATTGGTTATGCGGTATCCAAAAATATCGAAGGCCCCTACACCTACGTGGACACGGTTATTTACTCCGGGTTTACGAAGGAGACGGCGTATGACGAGAACAGCCGGGTCGATAAGAAGTGGACGAATACGAACCTCAAGCAGCTGGTGGACCAGGGAAGGCTGAAGGAGGCCAATCCGAATTGGTTTAACAGCGACGGTTCCTATAATAATGCCATGTATCCGAACGCAATTGACGCCGCTTTGTTCTTCGATAAGGACGGCAAGCTGTGGATGACGTACGGCTCCTGGTCCGGCGGAATCTTTATCGTCGAGTTGGATCCGGTCACCGGTCAGGTGAAATATCCTGGCAAAGACGGCACAACGGCTGACGGACGCCTTGTAGACCGCTATTTCGGCACCAAAATTGCCGGAGGCTATACGAAGTCCGGCGAAGGGCCCTACATTTTATACGATAAAACTTCGGGATACTACTATTTGAACGTTTCCTATGGTTGGCTGGGGGCGAACGGCGGCTACAACCTGCGGCAGTTCCGGGCGAAACGTCCAGACGGCCCTTATCTCGATGCGGCCGGACAAAATGCCGTGCTGCCCAGCGATACGGATAACGCGCCGTACGGCATCAAAATGGTCGGCAATTTCCTGTTCGACCGCAAAATAGGCGATCCCGGCACGGGAATCGGTTACGGTTATGCTTCGCCAGGGCATAACTCGCTATTTTATGACGAGAAGACGAAGCGATATTTCTCGGTGTTCCATACTCGCTTCCCGCAACGGGGAGAGGTTCACGAAGTCAGGGTGCACCAGCTGTTTATGAACCAAAACGGGTGGCTGGTCATGGCACCGACGCGTTACGCCGGGGAATCCCTGCAGAAAGTGACGGCCTCCAAGGTGGTCGGCGACTATCAGTTCGTGAATCATGGGCTTGGCTATTCCGGTGAGGTCCCTACTTCGGTCCACCTTACTTTGAACAAAGACCATACGATTTCGGGTTCGATAACCGGAACCTGGAAGCTAAACGGCTCCTATGGAGCGGAGCTGACCCTTGAGGGAGTAACTTACCACGGCGTATTCGTCAAAGGCTGGGACGAGAACCAAGGGCGGGAGACGATGACCTTTACGGCCATCTCTCGCGAAGGCACCGCCATTTGGGGCATTCAGCAGCCGGAGATGAACGACCGCCAGGTCGTTAAGGCGGTGCAGGAAGCCTTAACGCTCGGCGATACCAGCAAAGTCATGAACAACCTGACATTGCCATTGGAAGGGACGCATGGGGCTCAAATCGTCTGGTCCACCTCCGATCCAGGCGTCATTTCAGAGAGCGGGGTCATCCACCCGCCCGATGCGGGAGAAGCCGATGCTCCCGCTACGTTAACCGCAACGATCACGAAGGGGAAAGCGAAAGCCGTCAAGACGTTTGAGATCGTCGTTGCTCCGATTGATCTTAACTATGGACTGCGAGCCCACTATCGCTTTGAGGGGAATTTATCGGAGGTCGAAGGACGGTTTGGCGATGGAGCGGTGACCGGGGCAAAGCTTGATACCGAAGGCGGAGCGATCACTTTTACGGATGGAGTGCAGGGGTTAGCCGCCGAGTTTGATGGTACATCCGGCATTCGGCTGGATGACAGTCTGATTCAAGGGAACCGTTATTCGGTTTCCCTCTGGTTGCATCCGCAGCAATTTACCCAATTTACGACCAGTTTCTTTGGGGCGAAATCCAATACAAGCTGGATCAGCCTCGTGCCGGATTCCTGGGATCATAACACGATGCTGTGGTCCGGTGAAGCCTGGTATGACGGGACAACGGGTTCGCGGATCTCGGCGGGAGCGTGGCATCACGTAGCCTTTACCGTCGATGCCGGGAACGTGAAGGTGTACGTTGACGGGGAACTGAAGTTTACGGGAACGGGATTCCCGGATATCTTCACGGATAATCAAGGTATGTTCAGCCTAGGGGTGAATTGGTGGGATCCCCCTTTCCAAGGGAAGATGGATGAACTCCGGGTTTACGACGTGCCGATTCCAGAAGCGGTGGTCCGCAAGCTGTATGAGGAAGGCCAGAGCGTAACGAGATGACAGAAAGAGAAGGAGAAACCAAGATGAAGAACACGCAGGAATATCGAAATCCAATCGTGGAGCAACGGGCGGATCCATGGGTTTATAAGCATCAGGACAGGTATTATTACTTTACGGCTTCGGTACCTGAGTATGACCGGATCGAAATTCGCCGGTCCAAGACGCTGCAAGGATTGGGGGATGCCAAGCCGGTGGTGGCCTGGCGCAAATATGATACCGGCCCGCTGAGCGCCAATATTTGGGCTCCGGAAATCCATTTTATCGACGGAAAATGGTATATCTATTTTGCCGCCGCGCGAACGACCGAGACGAACGAAGGATTGTTTGATCACCGAATGTACGTGCTGGAGAACACCTCCGCCAATCCGCTTGAAGGCGTATGGGAGGAGAAAGGGCAAGTCCGTACGCGGTGGGAGTCGTTTGCATTGGATGCGACGACGTTCGAGCACCGGGGGGAACGGTATTACGTTTGGGCGCAGAAGGACCCAGGTATCGAAGGCAACTCCAACCTCTACATCTCCCGGATGAGCAACCCTTGGACGTTGACCGGGGAGCAGGTCATGATCTCCACGCCGGAATACGATTGGGAAACGATCGGCTTCAAAGTAAACGAGGGACCGGCCGTACTGAAGCGGAACGGGCGTATATTCATCAGCTATTCGGCCAGCGCCACCGACCATCATTATTGTATGGGCCTGCTCACCGCGGACGAATCGGCAGATTTGCTGAACCCTAGCTCCTGGTCAAAATCGCCGCTTCCGGTGTTTGCGACCAATGAAGCGGCGGGACAGTATGGACCAGGTCATAATAGTTTTACCGTCTCGGAGGACGGGCGGGACGTATTGGTCTATCATGCCCGGAATTACAAGGAGATCGACGGTGACCCGCTGTACGATCCGAACCGGCATACCCGGGCCCAAATTCTGGAATGGAACGAGGATGGCACGCCAAACTTCGGAGTGCCGCTACCCGACTCGGTCCGCACGAATCCATAGGTTTGGACTACTCCCGGCGCGCGTTACCCCGGTGCGCGTTACTCCAGCGTGCATTACTCCGGCGCGAGTTCCTAGCGGCACGACGAAGCAGAATGGCTGCTCTACCACTCATCTAGGGATGAGGTAGGGCAGCTTTTTTTGGCGAGGCATCAAAATAGTGCAATAAATGAACAGAATAATGTTTGTGAGCTGTTCGAAAATTAACCTATAATTACATTGAAAACGCCTTATCTAATGCTGGGAAAACAAAATTTTTTCCGGCCGGAGGAATGCAAAATGATTAAAGTGCTGATTGTTGACGACGAACCGAAACTTAGGGAGGGTCTGCGGACCTTTATCGAATGGGGAGCCTATGACTACGAAGTTGTGGATACGGCGGCCAACGGGAATGAAGCGCTGGAAAAGTATCAGCAATATCATCCCGATCTGGTCGTGGCCGATATCCGCATGCCGGGGATGGACGGGTTGCAATTGATCGAGAAGCTCCGCACGCAAGATCCGAATTTGCATATTTTGATTCTTAGCGGTTACGCGGATTTTAGTTATGCCAAGAAGGCGATGACATACCGGGCGGATGGTTATTTGCTGAAGCCGGTAGATGAAGATGAACTCAAGGATTATCTTTGGAAAATCAAGCTGACGATCGACGAAGAGAAAGCATCCGAGCAGTGGAAGCACGTCACAACGGAGTGGAACCGGGAAGCGTTGATCCAGTCCGTGCTGACCGGCGAAGACGAAGAGGACCCTACTCCGCTATGCGAGCGGGCTCATGAAGTAGGTATCAGCGGCAAGGTGTTTCAAATTTTGCTGCTTGCCCCGCAAATGGAAGGGGACGCTGATGCCCAAATTAACGCTCTGATCCGCAAAGCATTGGTCCGGCAGTTCGAGGAGCCTGGCCGCGGCTGGGTGTTTGCGATCCACTCGAAGTTTGGCGTCCTGCTCAAGGAGCCGCTTCTCTCCGTGGAGCTTGCGGGGATCTATCGCGAGCTTGCTGCCGAGCTGTCCGATTTAGGCATCCGCTATTCCGTGGCGCTTGGCGAGAAGGTGGGATGCATGGCGGAGATTCGGGAATCGTACCGGACGGCATGTGATTTGGTCCGCCGCCATTTCTTCCTTGATCAGGGAACGATCTTAACGCCGGACAGCCTGTCTGCCAGAACGGATGCGGGGGCTGGTGCGAGTGCGGGACCGGAGCTTACGACCGAAGAGCTGGGCGAGCAGCTCTTTTATGCGGTAGATATCGGTAATCGCGATGCCGTAAAATCTCTGCTGCATCAGCTGGGCGAAGCGTATAAGGCTGAAGGTGCGATGGAGAACGAAATAAAGAACCGTTATGTGGAGCTGCTGACCACGATTTTCAGTAAGGCGCTGAAGCAGTCGCCGGAGCTGCAAAATCGCAGCAAAGAGTTTTCCGACGGGTACTCGAAAATCCAAAAAGCCTACTCCATTCTGGAGCTAAACGGGCAGGCAGAGCATCTGCTGCAGCAGATCATGAACCAGCTCGGCGAAGACGGGAAACACCGCGAAGTCAAAATTATGTTGGATCTGATTCACCGGAACTATAACGAAAACCTCAAATTGGAGACGCTCTCCGGCATCTTCAACTATAACAGCGCATATTTAGGCAAATTGTTCAAGAACACGACCGGAGAATACTTTAACACGTACCTCGACAAGGTGCGGATCGAGAAAGCTAAACACTATTTAGAGGAAGGCCTGAAGGTCTATCAGGTGGCCGAAAAGGTCGGATACACCAATGTCGATTATTTTCACAGCAAATTCCGCAAATATGTCGGTACCTCACCTTCCGCATATCGCAAGCAGATGAACCATGCCTGATGCTACTCCATACGGCTCCTTTTTGAAGGGGCACTGATGTGTGTATTGGCCCTTTGCTATCGGGGCATATAGTCCATCGGCGGCGCTCTTCTGACGATTATCCCGTTGAATCAGGGAGTGGAGAAAGAGAAAATAGAAAAGAGAGAATTTAAAACTGAAACTGAAACGCTCGGATGAAAAAATAAGAGTCCTACACCAACTGATCCATAAGCCAGCCTGTCCCGAAAATGACCATTCTCGTACGTCTGTACGCCTAGCAGCCCGTTCGTTCAGCAGTGGATTAAGCCGCTGCTGCAATGGACGGGTATTTTTGTTGTCGGGCGATTAACTGACGGTATGGGATCGCTGGAATGGACAGGCACATTTGCAGCATGTTCTGGCGCATCTCTTCCTCGGAAAAGGTCATGCGCAGGTAACGGCGGACGGTGTACTCATTCAAATACGCCTGCAAATGTGTTAGCCCCAAGGCAATATATGTGCGCTTAAGCGAGTTCCATGCGGCTCTTACTTCTTTCCGCAAAGGCAAATACAGCCGATAAGCCAAATGGAACGACTGAACGGTGGAGGTATGGACTTCAATATGATCATGGATGAACGCGGCGAGATCATGCCGGTCGGCACGTTGTCCTCTTTTATGCGATATCAGCTGGATCTTCACCCGCTCCGGCTCGCCATATTCCGTGACCGTGCAGCCGGCTACAACCGCGGTGGCATATGGCTGAGCAGCCGGATGATAACGCGACGAATCATACGCATACTGATCGCAGTTTACCTTCACGTCTCCAGAGAGCAGATTCCGGGCATCACATTCACCGAGGGTATGGCGGATTTTGTGCAGCATGAGCCAAGCGGTCTTGTAGGTCACTTGGATCACCTGACTCAACCGCAGCGCCGAGATACCGTCGGGAAGCAGAAACAGCTCCATGGCTTGGAACCACTTCACCAAAGGCAGATGGGTTCTTTCAAAAATGGTGCCGATCAAAGGCGATGCCTGATAGCCGCATCGTCCGCACTCAAACAACGGAAGACGGCGGGTGGAAAGGCGGGTGCACTCCGTATAAGCACAACGCGGGCAAACAAATCCGTTTGGCCACTTCATAGCGATGATCGCCTCGATACAGTCGGACTCACTTCGAAAACGGCTGCTGATAGAATGAAGCTCTGCATTCGTATAAAAACCCATGCCCGATCCCTCCAATTTAAATCCCTCTAACTCAACAAATGCGTACATATGTTCTCTTTGTTATCATTATACCAAACACCTGTTCTTAAATCAAGAAAAATATCCCAAATAAACCATCTTATCTTCGTAAAAAACGGAATGATCAGCTCTATGAGCCACCTCATCCCTCCTATGGATTTCCCAGTTCTGAACCAAAGGGATAATCGTGCAAAAAGGCTGCTAGAAGATCTCTTCCTCGATCTCCCCATTCTGAATAAAAGGGATATTCGTGAAAAGAGGTGCAGCTGGAAGATTCCCTTCCTCGATCCCCCCCCCCTGTTCTGAACGAAAGGGATAATCGCAGAAAGAAGGGCGCGAAATAGCCTATGGGGCTGCTGGAGCCATGCCGAAAACGGGGCTGTGTTGGTGATGGGGCAGTGCTGGAGAAGGGTGGATGACGATGGGGCCATGCTGGCGATAGGACGTGCCGGCCATGCGATATTTTTATATGAAAAATGATCTAATATTCCGTGTATCGCTGAAAGAAGACGCGGACTATGATAGGGTGGTAGACCTGATGGTATAAGCAGTGACAAATTCTTAAGCGCTTACAATGAAATGATAGAGTAGGAGAGCGAGGTAATTGTATGACGGACAACACGTACCAATATCCTTTTCAGAACCCTGATCTGCCGCTGGCGGAGCGGGTGGACGACTTGGTTAGCCGATTTACATTGGATGAGAAAATTGAGCTGATGTGCCAATTCCAAACGGAAGTGCCGCGGCTTGGCGTCAAAAAATACAAGCATGGTACGGAAGGCGCGCACGGCGTAGCTTGGTTGGGGGAAGCCACGTCCTTCCCGCAAAACACCGGACTAGCCTGCACCTGGAATCCCGAGTTGATGCGCCAAATCGGCTCGGTGATTGGGGATGAGGCCCGCGTGTATTTTCAGCGGAATCCGGAAGTGAACGGCTTGACGATCTGGGCGCCAACCGTAGATATGGAGCGCGATCCGCGTTGGGGCCGGACAGAGGAAGCCTACGGCGAAGATCCGCATCTCACGGGAGCGTTAACGACCGAACTGGTGAAGGGGCTGCAAGGCGATCATCCGTTTTATTACAAGGCGGTAGCCACGCTGAAGCATTTTTACGCAAATAACAATGAAATCGGTCGTGGCAGTGAATCGGTGAGCATCGATCCGCGCAACAAACGGGAGTATTATTTGAAAGCGTTTGAGCGGGCGTTCCGGGAAGGTCGCGCAGGTTCGATGATGACGGCTTACAACGGGATCAACGGTACGCCTTGCAACCTGAATTCGGAAGTCAACGAGATCGTCAAAGGCGAATGGGAGATGGACGGGTTTGTTGTCGGCGACGCCGGCGACGTCATGGGCACGGTGCTGGATCACAAATATGTGGAGTCTTATGCCGAAGCGGTTGCAGGGAGCATCAAGGCAGGCATCGACAGCATGACGGATGAGCAGCCGATTATGTTCCAGGCGCTGCGGAATGCGCTGGAGCAAGGATTGCTGGCTGAATCGGACTTGGACCGTGCGCTACGGAATGCCTTCCGCGTTCGCTTCCGGTTGGGTGAATTTGATCCGGAGGAGCGGAACCCGTACAGCCGCGTGCCGGAAGAGAAGCTGTGCGCACCGGAGCATGCGGCCTTGGCGCTAAAGGCTTCCCGCGAAGCGATCGTACTGCTGAAGAACGAAGGCTTACTGCCTTTACCGCAAACGTTAGGTTCTGTCGCGGTTGTCGGGCCGCTGGCCAATGAAGCCTATACCGACTGGTACAGCGGCACGCCGCCGTACCGCATCACCCCGCTTCAGGGCATTAAGAAGAAAATGGGCGATCGCCCCGTCCTGTTCGGAACTGGCCTGGATCGGATTCGCCTGCGCTCGGCCTTGACCGGTAAATATGTCCGGATCACGTCTGGCGAAGGAGCGGAAGCCGTTCTGGAGGCGACCGGCGAGAATGCGGCCGATGCGTCCGTTTTTGAGCGTAACGATTGGGGCTGGGGCTCCATCACGCTGCGGTCGGTGGAGAACGGCAAGTTCGTGACGGAGACCGAATCGGGATTGCTGACGGCGACGGCGAACGAAGCAAGCGGCTGGTTTGTCAAGGAAGTGTTCGACTTCCGCCCGGCTTTGAGCGGCAAGGTCGAGTTGAAGGCGTGGAACGGACGGCCGATCGTCTTGAACGAACGCGGCGGGTTGATTGCTGTGGGTGAGAATGTTTTTGATAATGCCGTGAAGGTGGAGAGTCGCCTTCCAGGAGAACAATGGATCGTGGAAATTGTGGAGAGCGGGATCGAGCAAGCCGTACAGGCTGCCAAATCGGCGGAGACGGCGGTTGTCTTCGTGGGCAACAACCCGTTCATCAATGCGAAGGAAACGATCGACCGGGTGGACATCGTGCTTCCGCCGGCGCAGCAAGCATTAATTCAAGCCGTAAGAGCGGTGAATCCTAATACGGTGGTCGTCATCGTCGGCAGCTATCCGTTTGCAGTGAACTGGGAGAACGCGCATGTACCGTCGATCCTGTTTACCTCTCATTCCGCCCAAGAGCTGGGCCATGCCGTGACTGACGTGCTGTTCGGCGACTATAATCCGGCGGGGCGGTTGAATATGACCTGGTACCAATCGGTGGACCAACTGCCGGACATTATGGATTACGACATTATTAAGGGCAAACGGACTTATCAATATTTTGACGGCGAGGTCTTATATCCGTTTGGTCATGGACTTAGCTATACGACGTTTGAATATAGCAATCTTGCCCTTGATCGGACTCAGGTTGATCAGGAGGGCGAGGTTCAGATTTCGTTTGATGTGCGAAATACGGGGAATATCGCCGGGGACGAAGTACCGCAACTGTACGTGCGAATCGGGCAATCGCGCGTGCCGCGGCCGTTGAAAACGTTGAAAGGCTTTACTCGCTTGCATTTACAGTCGGGTGAAACGCAGCGGGTGACCTTTGCGCTGAAGGCAGAAGAGCTGGCGTTCTGGGACGTAACCCGAGATCGCTATTGCGTGGAGTCGGGCGAATATACGGTGATGGTCGGCTCTTCCTCGGGGCAGATCGCATTGACAACGACACTTCAGGTTGATGGCGAAACCGTACCTCCGCGTTCGCTGCGTGAACCGGTCCGCGCGGTCAACTATGACGACTACGAGGAAGTCTACCTGGACGAATGCCGTGAAGGCGGCGACAGCATCCGGCTGAAAGGTGAACGCGGGTGGATTGCCTTCCGTGATGTCGAGCTAGATGAAGGAACAACCCAACTTGAAGCCCGTGTATCGGGGGATTTGAAGGGCGGCGAAATCGCCGTCACGCTGGATTCACTAGAAGGCGAGTCGGTGATTACCTGCAAGATCTTGCCTACCGGCGGTCGCCAAGCTTGGACAACAGTCACCGCAGAAGCACCGGCAAGTTTGTCGGGCCGACATGATGTGTATCTGCATCTGCAAGGGGAAGTGCAAATCAGCTGGTTCAAGCTGAGCTAAAACAAGGACGAAACCAAAATTAGCTGGAATACTCCAGCTAATTTTGCTACATGGGGGATGCAATGGGGAAACAGCCCCCTCCAGGGAATTTAGACCTCAACCGAAGCATGCAGCCGTTTGCGGAATTCCGAAGGCGAGCAATTCATCGCTTTACGGAACACGCGGATGAAGTAGCTGATGTTGTCGAAGCCGACCTCCAGCGCGATATCGGAGATTTTTCGTTCCGGATCGCGCAGCAGCTCGGCGGCCTGGCGGATCCGGTACGAATTGATATAATCCATCGGCGTCTGTCGGGTCATCGACTTAAAGAAGCGGCAAAACTGTCCTTCGCTCATCGGAATCAGCGCCGCCAGCTCCGCCAGCCGGATGGGATGGCTGTAGTTCTGCTGAATATGCTGAATGACCGTTTTGAGCCGGTCGATTTTGGACGATTCGCTGCGGGTGCTGCTATAGGAGCGGTTGACGGCCCGGCCGGTAGCCGCGATCTCCGACAGCATCAAGTAGAGATGCCCTTTGACGGCGCCTTCATAGCCGGGCGCCTCGGTGCTGCAGCTGCGCATCAACGTCACGATATGCTCCAGAAGTGATAAGTCTGCCGCGGTCTCGCGCCGGATATGGCGAGGAAACGTCGCCTTCCGTTCCTGCAAGGGCAGCACCAGGTTCTCCTGGACCGCATCATAATGTGCGCTGGCTAGCAGCTGCGTATCGAATACGAGAGAGAAGAATGCGCAGCCCTGCTCACCATGCGCATGGGCGGCGTGAATGTCGCCGCCGTCGATAAACACCGCTTCCCCGGCACGAACCGGGAAGTAATCGGTATCGACCTGAAACAGCGTCTCGCCTTCCAGGCAATAGAAGAACTCGGCTTCATCATGCCAATGGCAGTCGATGACATGTTCACCAGGGCCATAGCGGTACCAATAGGTTCCAAACGGCTGCCGCTCGTTGCCGTGACTCTTGCTCTCTTTCAGAGAGCGGCGAAGCGCCTGATCCATATACGGTCACCCCATCAAAATAGTGTTATATTTTGGCTTGATAATGTTAGTTTTATTTGAGTGATATCAGTATAATGCAAGTATAGAGCGTTTTCATAAGAAAAACAATGTGACGAAAGGCGGTATTCCACCCATGAAGTTTACCGATGGCAACTGGCTGATTCGCGAGGAGTTTACGCTCTCCACCGCGGTGCAGGCCTATGATTTTCAAGTCAAAGACCATACTTTAATTGCCTCCGCCTCCACAACTCCGCTTCGCGGCCGGGGCGATATGATTAATACGACATTGCTGACGATGCAGTTCCACTCTCCGTTGCCGGGGGTCATTGGTGTTAAGCTGATCCATTTTGCGGGGACAGTGGACCATGGTCCTCATTTTGAATTGGCAAAGGGCGGCGACCATGCCGAGATAACCGAAACCGAGCATTATGCCGAGCTCAAGAGCGGCAACCTTAGCGTCCGCATTAACAAAGGCCCGCAATGGTCCGTGGACTTCTTCCGCGGCGACGAGCGGATTACCGGCAGCGGCTACAAATCGATGGCGCATATCACCGAAAGAGGCGGCAACACCTATATGCGCGAAGAGCTTGACCTGCGCGTCGGCGAATGGGTGTATGGTTTGGGCGAACGCTTCACCTCGTTCCTCAAGAACGGTCAAGTGGTTGACATCTGGAACAAGGACGGCGGGACAAGCTCTGAGCAGTCCTATAAGAACATTCCTTTTTACGTGACAAATAAAGGATATGGCGTGTTTGTAAACGATCCGGGTGCGGTTTCGTTTGAAGTCGCATCGGAAAAAGTCAAAAAAGTACAATTTAGTGTTCCCGGCGAATCGCTGGAATATTTCGTCATCGACGGTCCGGAGCCAAAGGATGTGCTGAACAAGTACACCGATCTGACCGGCAAACCGTCCCTTCCTCCGGCGTGGAGCTTTGGCTTGTGGCTGACGACCTCGTTTACAACCGACTATGACGAGGCGACCGTTAACTCCTTTGTGGACGGCATGGCAGAGCGTGATTTGCCGCTGCACGTCTTCCACTTCGACTGCTTCTGGATGCGTGAATTCCATTGGACGGACTTCAAATGGGATGAGCGCGTATTCCCGGATCCAGTGGGCATGCTGAAGCGCCTGAAGGAGAAAGGCTTGAAAATTTGCGTTTGGATCAACCCGTACATCGGTCAGCGCTCCCGTCTGTTTGAGGAAGGGAAGAAGAACGGTTACCTCGTGAAAAAAGCAAACGGTGACGTATGGCAATGGAACCTGTGGCAGCCGGGTATGGCGCTGGTAGACTTCACAAATCCGGCGGCTTGCGAATGGTTTGCCGGATATTTGCGGGAGCTGATCGACATGGGCGTCGACTGCTTCAAAACCGACTTCGGCGAACGGATTCCAACGGATGTCGTGTATCACGATGGCTCCGATCCAGTGAAAATGCATAACTACTATACGTACCTGTACAACAAAGTTGTTTTTGAAGTACTGGAAGAGAAGCTGGGTAAAAATGAAGCAGCTTTGTTCGCACGTTCAGCAACCGTCGGCGGCCAGAAGTTCCCGATCCACTGGGGCGGCGACTGCTACGCGGATTATGAGTCGATGGCAGAAAGCCTTCGCGGCGGCTTGTCGTTGGGCTTAGCCGGCTTCGGCTTCTGGAGCCACGATATCGGCGGCTTTGAGAACACCGCTCCGGCGCATGTGTTCAAGCGTTGGCTGGCCTTCGGCTTGCTGTCCAGCCACAGCCGTCTGCACGGCAGCAGCTCCTACCGCGTGCCTTGGGCTTATGATGACGAGGCAGTGGACGTAACCCGGTTCTTCACCAAGCTAAAATGCCGTTTGATGCCGTATATGTTCGACATTGCGTTCCAAGCGACGCAACAAGGTGTACCAACAATGCGGGCGATGTTCCTGGAATTCCCGGACGATCCAGCGGCCGAAACCTTGGACCGTCAATATATGCTGGGTGACTCGCTGCTTGTAGCGCCGGTGTTCAGCGAACAAGGCGACGTGACGTACTATCTGCCGGACGGCCAGTGGACCCATCTGCTGTCGGGCCAAACGGTAGAAGGCGGCAAATGGCGCAAAGAGAAATACGACTTCTTCAGCTTGCCGCTGTTCGTTCGCCCGAACTCGATTCTGGCGACAGGAGCTAACGATGTTCGTCCAGATTACGACTATGCCAATGAAGTCCAACTTGGCTTGTATGCGATCGAAGACGGGGCAACCGTATCCCGTACGGTACGCAACATTAAAGGCGAAGCTGAGCTTCAAGTTACAGTCGTTCGCGAAGGCAAGCTTGTGAAGGTGACTGCGGAAGGCGCGGGCAAACCGTTCTACGTAACATTGCACGGCATGGGCGAAGCGGAATCGGTGCAAGGGGCTACGTTGTCCAGTAATGGCGCTGTAAAAGTGGAGGCTTTCACAGGCAAAACCGAACTGCAAATCACCTTGAAATAATTGGTCCTAGACCTCGATCGCATCTTAATTTAATATGTGACAGACATCCCCGGCGCACGGTACGTGCCCGGGGTAACTGAAATATCCCCTTTCCCTTGGATGAAGGGGATATTTCCATTTAGATGAGAGGTGATCCGATTTGATAAGCAAACTGATTCGCATCACCAATAATTTGCGGTTGAAGCATAAGCTGCTCATTTCCTATATCGTCGTGGTCATGATTCCGGTCCTGATTGTCGGCGTTGCCGTAACCGCTTACTTTCGCAATCAAGCCATGGATCGGGCGATCGCCCAAACTACCAATAACGTCGAGAAGGTGAAAACCCGGACCGCCGCGTTGCTTCGGGTGCCGATGGACATCTCCGATATTTTTATGCTCGATGAAGGGCTGGAGAAAATCGTCAGCACTCCGTATCCCAATGTGCTGGAGCTGACCAAAGCGTACCTCAATTACAATGATTTTCGCGCTTACGACAGAACCTATCGGGAAGTGTCGGGGATTCGTTTCTATTACGATAATCCGACCTTGATCAACAACCTGGAATTAATCCCGGTGAATGAGGAGATCAAGGGGATGTATTGGTACCAACAAGCGATGAAGAACAAAGACATCGGGTGGTTTTACATTGACGACAAGCAGGAGGTTCCAGTGAAGCGGCTCAGTCTCGTTCGGCAGATCTCTTTTAAAGGAACGAAGAAAAGCGGAGTTCTTATGGTCATTATGAATCAGGAGGAACTCAACCGGATGCTGCAGCAAGAACCTTTTGAGACGCTGATCACCGATGATTTAGGTTATGTGGTGGCCGCCAATAATCCGGCGATCGTCGGCAAGACACTGGAAGATCTAGATTACGGCATCGACTTGCGAACCCAGCAAAAGGGGACGTTTCAGGTGGATATCCAGGGGGTTCCATCCTATCTCGTTATCGACACCTTGAATCCGGAAGCCAGCATGAACGGGCTAAAGTTTATTTCCGTATTTGCGACGGAGCCGATTGTGAAGGACGCCAATACCGTAAGCCTTGTCGGATTGCTGATCATTCTACTCGTATTGCTGATTGCGCTGGTATTCGTATACACCGTCTCTTTCTTGACTACCAACCGGATGCTGCGGCTAAGCCGGCACTTAAATCGTCTGGCTTTAGGGGACCTCAACGTCGTATCGCGGATCGATGGGAACGATGAGATTGGCCAGCTGTCTCGGCAGTTCAACTACATGGTGGATAGTATCCGCCGGCTCATGAACCAGGTCGTTGAGAAAACAGAACAAAATAACGCTCTGGAGCTGGCTCAACGCGAGATCAAGCTAAAGATGATGGCCAGTCAGATTAATCCGCATTTTTTGTTTAACGCATTGGAATCCATCCGGATGAACGCTCATCTCAAGGGGGACAAAGAAATCGCCAACGTGGTCCGGCTGCTAGGCAAGATGATGCGCAAAAATTTGGAAGTCGGGCGGGAAAGCACACCGTTGAAGGAAGAGCTGGAAATGGTCAGCTCCTATCTGGAAATTCAGAAGTTTCGTTATGAGGACCGCTTAACTTATTCCTTAACTATTGATCCTGTAGCCAGCGCCATTCGGGTACCGCCGCTGATCATTCAGCCGCTCGTTGAGAACGCGGTCGTGCACGGGGTGGAGGACAAGGAAGAAGGCGTCCATGTTGAGGTGAATATTCAGAGAGACAAGGGATTGGTTCGCGTCTCGGTACAGGATAACGGAATGGGAATGACTCCGGAGCGGCTTGAAGAGGTCATGCGCTTCATCTCCGGTTCGACGGAGCCGGAACAGGGACGCATCGGGCTGCGTAACGTGCATCAAAGGCTTGTCCTCTCCTATGGGGAAGCGCACGGATTGCGGATCGTCAGCGAATATGGCGCAGGGACGAAGATCAGCTTTACGATCCCAGCGGGAGGCAATCTCTAATTTTTATATGGTTTTGTTTGAAATCTCTCGGGTATTTCGTCAGCCGCTCCTCCCTTATCATTAAGCTATAGCAGACAAGGGGGGAGAAATTGAGATGGAAACGCTGTCAACTCAGCCTGAAACCAGAAATGTAAGCGCAACCCCTGCGCCGCAGAAGAAGCGAAAGAACGGTATCTGGCGGAGCATTTTGCAGCAAAAGTACTTGTACTTAATGTCCATGCCATTCGTGATCTGGTTGTTTGTATTTAACTACCTTCCGGTGTGGGGATGGACGATGGCTTTCCAAAACTATAAGCCGGCGAAATCCTTCTCGGAGCAAAAATGGGTAGGATTTAAAAACTTCGTGGACTTGTTCCAGGACGAGCGGTTTTACCTGGTCCTCCGAAATACGCTGGCGATGAGTTTAATGGGGCTGGTCGCGGGATTCGTCATTCCGATTACTTTTGCGGTGTTGTTGAACGAGCTGCGCGGCAAGTATTTTAAACGAACGGTTCAGACAGTTTCCTATCTGCCACACTTTGTATCCTGGGTTGTCGTTGCGGGGATCGTGACGAAAATGCTCTCGATCGACGGCGGGATCGTCAACGAAATCTTGGTTTCCTTGCATATCATTGACGAACCAATCCAATTCATGGCCCAAGGGAAATGGTTTTGGGGAATTGTAACCGCTTCCGATGTGTGGAAAGAAACCGGTTGGAACGCCATCATTTACTTGGCGGCAATCACCGGCATCGATAAAGAATTGTATGAAGCGGCACGGGTTGATGGAGCCGGACGCTTCCGGCAAATTTGGAACATTACGCTTCCGGGGATCCGGACGACGATTTCGGTACTGCTGATCATGTCGATCGGCCATTTGATCGGCATCGGGTTCGAGAAGCAGTTCCAGCTAAGTAACTCGCTCGTAACGGACTATTCCGAAGTGCTGGACTTGTATGCACTGAACTACGGTATCAATATTAGCCGTTTCTCCTACGGTACAGCCATCAGTATGTTCACTTCCGTAGTCAGCATCATCCTGCTGCTTACGGCCAACGGAATCATGAAGAAAACGACAAAAGAGAGCATCATGTAAGGGAGGGAGAAGGGCGATGGCAAGTTCAAGCAGAGGCTTTAATGATACGCGGGGCGATAAAATTTTCAACATTTGCAACATCATCCTGATGAGCGTTATTTTGGTCATCACGTTGTATCCTTTCCTGAACGTGTTGGCGATCTCCTTCAATGATTCCACCGATACGGTTCGAGGCGGCATCTACATTTGGCCTCGGGAATTCACTTTGGAGAACTATAAAACGATCTTTAATTATTCCAGCCTGATTACCGGCTTTAAAATTACGATTTACCGGACCGTGCTTGGGACCGTGCTTGGCTTGATCAGCGCATCGATGCTGGCCTATACGCTTAGCCGGCCGGATTTCAAATCCCGGAAGTTCGTATCCACCTTCCTGGCGTTGACGATGTACTTCTCCGGCGGGTTGGTTCCAACCTATATGCTGATGCGCCATCTCGATTTGATCGGCACGTTCTGGATTTACATCCTGCCTGGAGTGGTCAGCGCGTTTAACGTGTTCGTGATCCGTTCCTTTATCGACGGACTGCCGTATGCGTTGCAGGAATCAGCCAAGCTGGACGGAGCCAACGATTTCACGATTTATTACAAAGTGATTTTGCCGCTCTGTAAGCCGGTTCTGGCAACGATCGCCTTGTTCCTGGCGGTAGGCCAATGGAACTCTTGGTTCGACACTTATCTGTACAACGGGAACAAAGCGCATTTGACGACGCTTCAATATGAGTTGATGAAAATTTTGCAAAGCACCAACCAAGGCGCAAGAATGATCAACGCCAACGATATGGCGAATCAGATGGCTCAGGTCTCACCGGAATCGATCAAAATGGCGATTACGATCGTCGTTACAGTACCGATCTTGATCGTTTATCCGTTCTTGCAACGTTACTTCGTCGACGGGATGACGCTGGGTGCCGTCAAGGCTTAACCCTAGATCCTGACGGCAGCAAGCCCGCGATAGAGTAACGCCGCTAACTCCGCTCCGCCGCCGCAAAGCTGAATTCGCGGCGGTGCGGCACTCGGCGGATGGAAAGTGCTTCTTTCTTAAAGCAAAGATGAAAGCCCTTACTTTTCTCGGTGAGTGCCGGGAATGAGGGAAGCAGCTGAGGTATCAGCAGGCGAAGGCCTGTTCATACAATACAAGTTTGATCAAGATGACGAGGGGGAACGTAGAAATGAAGTGGAAAAGCCCTAAAGCATTCGCGGCGATCTTGCTTGCGAGTACGGTGTTGGTAGCAGGTTGCGGAAGTAACGGTAACAATGCGGCCAACAGCAGCAATACCGGCAGCGCGGGAAGCAATGCGGAAGCGTCCGCGGATAACAGCCCGATCACCTTTACTTTCTTTGGTGCGGATGCCAGCCCGAACTGGAACAACATGCAAGACGACGTAGGTAAAGTGATTACAGAGAAAACCGGGGTAACACTTGAAGCTGAGTTTGACGTAGGGGCCGGCGGCGGCGAAAACAAAATTGCGCTGATGGCGGCAAGCGGCGATGTTCCGGATCTGATTTTTGCCAAAGGGGAATTGAGCAAGCTGGTGGATGCCGGACTCATTATCGACTTGGCTCCGCTGATTGAAGAACATGCACCAAACCTGAAGAAAATTTTCAGTGAAAATATGAACCGTCTGAAATACAGCAACGATGATCCTGCCATTTACTCAATCTTCACGAACGGCGGCGTGGATCAGCAATACTTTGACGCTGGCGGCGGCTTCGAAATCCAGCAACGTGTCTTGAAAGAGCTGGGCTATCCGAAGATTCGCACGGTGAAGGATTTTGAAAACGTACTGAAGCAGTATGTGGAGAAACACCCAACTACCGACGGTCAACCAACGATTCCGTTGACGCTGAGCGCTGACGACTGGAGAATCATGATCACCGTAACGAACCCGGCGTTCCTGACAACCGGGGCACCGGACGACGGCGAATATTATGTTAATCCGGAAACGTATGAAGCGATGCTGCACTACAAACGTCCGGAAGAGAAGGAATACTTCCGCTGGCTGAATCACATGTATAACGAAGGCCTCCTGGATAAAGATACGTTCGTGCAAAAAGAAGACCAATACAAAGCGAAAATCGCCAGCGGCCGCGTGCTTGGCCTGATCGACCAAGAGTGGGGATATCAGGATGCAGAAAACGCATTGAAAACCGCAGGCAAAGACGAGTACACGTACGCCCACTTCCCGGTCACGTTGACGGAGGAATATGAAGATCATTCTTTCCAACAAGCAGGTGTCGACGGTTACGGGATCAGTATCACCACAGCATGTAAAGATCCGGTTCGCGCGATCAAGTTTATCGACTGGTTGTCTTCTGACGAAGGTCAGGTCCTGAGAAACTGGGGCGTAGAAGGTAAACACTACACCGTGGATGAAAATGGCCAACGCGTCATCCCAGCTGACATTCAAGAACGGAAAGTAAATGACAGCACGAACTTCACCAAGGAATCCGGCATCAGCTTGTACCGTATTCTCGGTGCGAACTATGGTGACGGCGTGAAAGATCCTTCGGGCAACTATTACACCACGAACTTCCCTGAACAAATCGTGGCTGGCTACACGGAAGCTGAAAAAGAAACGTTGAAAGCTTACAATGCAACAACTTGGAAAGACCTGTTCCCAGGTGAAGATGCATTCCCAGCGAAGGATTGGGGCGCTCTGTACAACATGCCAGTTCCAACGGACGGCGATTATCAAGTGATTTACCAAAAAACGCAAGATATCGTCCGTAAACGGATTCCGGAAGCGATTCTGGCGAAAGAAGCCGATTTCGACAAGATTTATGACGCTTTCCTTGCAGAGCTCGATAAAGCCGGCGCTGAGAAGATGGAAGCCGAGTATACGGAATTGGTGAAGAAGAGAGTCGAATTGTTTACTGGTAAGAAATTGCAATAGTAGGTTAGCGTGAAAGATCTAAATAAGATTGCAAAAGGGCCCGTGTAGTGCGGGCCTTTTTGCGCCAGTATGCCATTATATACATCAGTCAGGCGGTAGGAGGGCGAGGAAAATGAACTATTTGGAGCAAACGGAGTGGAAGCTATGGTACAAGCGCCCTGCTTCCCGCTGGGAGGAAGCTCTCCCCATTGGCAATGGACGAATCGGCGGGATGGTGTTCGGCGGTATTCATCGGGAACGAATTGCCTTGAATGAAGATACGTTGTGGTCGGGCTTTCCCCGGGACCCGCAAAACTACGATGCACTGCGTCATCTCGAACCGGCTAGGGAGCTGATCTTCGCCGGCAAATACAAAGAAGCCGAGAAACTGATAGATGCAAAAATGCTGGGCCGACGCACGGAATCCTACCAGCCGCTGGGGGATTTATGGCTGGAGCAGGGAAATCCGGCGGCTGAGACCAAGGGGGCCGAGGTGCGAGGATTCCGACGGGAGTTGGATCTGGCGACCGGGGTTGCAACGACCGTTTATCGAATCGGTGAGGCGGAGTATCAGCGTGAGATATTCATTAGTGCGGTAGATCAGGTGATGGTTGTCCGCATAACTGCGCTGGGGAATGAACCGGTACAGATAACCGCTTCGCTGGACTCACCGCTTCGGCATCAAGCCTTCGGCGGGCCGGCCGGAATGGCACGGATCGGCATGAGCGGCCAGGCTCCCAGCCATGTTGCCGATAACTATCGCGGAGACCATCCGCAGTCAGTCTTATACGAGGATGGCCTGGGCCTTACTTTTGTGGCCCAGCTCTTGGTGCTGCCGGAGGGCGGCGGCACAGCCCAGGCGGATGCCTCAGGCCGGCTGACGGTGAGCGGCGCGAAGGCGGTGACGCTGCTGCTGGCAGCCGCCACGGATTACGCCGGCTTCGATCAGACGCCGGGCAGCGGCGGCATCGACCCGGCGGAGCGCTGCCGGGCGGCGCTGGATGCGGCGGCAGCGCTCGGCTATGAGCAGCTGCGTCAACGCCATGAGGCCGATCACCGTCGGTTGTTCGGCCGCGTGGAGCTGCGGCTGGGCCGTGCAGAGGAAGCCGTAGAACGAGCCGCTCGCCCGACCGACGAGCGGCTTGAGGCTTATCGCCGCGGCGAGGCGGACCTCGGGCTGGAGTCGCTGTATTTTCACTACGGCCGATACTTGCTGATGGCCAGCTCCCGCCCGGGGACAGAGGCGGCTCATTTGCAGGGCATCTGGAATCCGCATGTGCAGCCGCCGTGGAACTGCGGGTATACGACCAATATCAATACGCAGATGAATTATTGGCATGCCGAAGTGGCGGGGCTGGCTGATTGCCATGAGCCGTTGTTTGAGTTAATTCGCGATCTTAGCGTTACCGGTGCGCGAACGGCGCGGATTCATTACGGCGCCCGGGGCTGGGTCGCTCATCACAATGTGGATGTATGGCGCCAATCCACACCGTCGGACGGCGAGGCCAGCTGGGCGTTCTGGCCGATGGGCGGCGTGTGGCTGTGCCGCCATTTATGGGAGCATTACGAATTTGGGCTGGACGAGCAGTTTCTGCGGGAGACGGCGTATCCGCTGATGAAGGGAGCCGCCGAGTTCTGCCAGGATTGGCTGGTGCCCGGACCAGACGGACAGCTGGTTACAGCCCCATCAACTTCACCGGAGAACAAGTTTCTGACGCCGGATGGCGGTGAGCCTTGCAGCGTGTCTGCGGGCAGTACGATGGATCTGTTCTTGATCCGTGAGCTGCTGGAACATACGATTCAGGCGGCTGAAATTCTTGGCGTTGACGAGGCGTGGCGACAAGAGCTATCCCATATGCTGGCGCGTATAGCTGAACCGCAGATCGGCCCGGACGGCCGGCTGCAGGAGTGGAGCGAGCCGTTTGCAGAAGCCGAGCCAGGACATCGGCACGTGTCCCACTTGGTTGGCTTCTACCCGGGCAATGCGATCACGGTGCGGCAGACGCCGGAGCTGGCAGAAGCCGTCCGCCGCACGCTGGAGGCGCGCATCCAGAATGGCGGAGGCCATACTGGTTGGAGCTGCGCATGGCTGATCAACCTGTATGCCCGGCTGGGCGACGGGGGAACCGCTCATCGGTTCGTGAACACGCTGCTGTCACGTTCCACGTATCCGAACCTGTTCGACGATCATCCGCCGTTCCAGATCGACGGTAACTTTGGCGGGGCAGCCGGCATCGCCGAGATGCTGCTGCAAAGCCATATGGGCGGCATCGATCTGCTGCCGGCCCTGCCTGCGGCCTGGACGAGCGGGCAGGTCAGCGGCCTAAGGGCCCGCGGCGGGTTCACCGTCGACATGACGTGGGAGAACGGCCGCTTAACGTCGGCCCGCATCACGTCAACGTCAAGCAGCCACTGTACGCTGCGCGGGCTGCAGGGCCTGACCATCCGCTTGCCGGACGGCCGCACCGTGCAGGAAGGCGAACGCTTCCTGACGGAGCCGGGGGCGACGTACCTCGTAGGCTAGAAGGAAAAGCCCCGAATTTCTCGCGGGGGGCGCTCGGCGTCAAATGAATGCAAAAGTGCAGTTTTCCACGAAAAAAAGCCCTCCCCTTTTGGGTTAGGCTTTGTTAGACGAATGCGCCGTACCGCCCCGGACTTGAACGTTCCCTAATGCAGCCTGCGGAACTGCTGGGGCGTCATGCCTGTGTGCTTGCGGAACGTGGCGACGAAGTGGCTGGCATCGCGAAAGCCCGTTTTGCCGGCGATCGCAGCGACGGTGATGCCGGGTTCGCTGGCCAAATGCTCCTTCGCCTTATGGATGCGCATTTGCGTGAGGTAACTGTATGGGGCGATGCCAAACGATTGCTGGAACAGCTTGCTGAGATGTCGCCCGGACATTCCGGCTACTTCCGCCAACGTATCCAGCCCCACGTCTGGATTGCCGTATTCCCGCTCCATCCAGGCGAGCAACGGCCCCAGCTTCTCCATGATTCGCGGGACAGCGCTGCTGCTTACTTGGCCGAATTGGCTCAGGACAGCGAGGAACCGGTATACCTCAGTTGAGGTCTCCAGGCCAAACGGGTCCTGAATGCTGTCCAGCCGGTTCAGCAAGTGGCCGAGCAACGGGGAGATGGGGGCCTCCGGTTCCCAGCGGAACAGGACGGCCTCCCGGATGCCAAACGCAGCCAATATCGATCCGGCAGCCGCTCCGCCAAAGGTGAGGTAATAGGTCTCCCATGTCGAGCTCCGCTTGGCCTGATAAGCGTGAGGCATACCTGGCGGCAACAGCATCCCGCTGCCTGGCTGAAGCAGGAACGAACCGCTTCCCAACGTTAGCTCTCCCTCGCCCTCGGCGGTATGCAGCCAATGGTAATAAGGGTAGCCGTCCGGGCGGACAATTTTCTCTTGATTTGGATTATAGCCGACGCTTTCGAGGAGTAAGGGAAGATCCGGCGTGGCAGCCGGAGAAAAAACAAAACGGGTAAAGGCCCGTGAACTCATCGTACGAAATGCCTCCTAGGTATGATCCATATTATTATATTACAATTCGAAATTATTATATATAAAGCGGGAAATTTCAACCTTACAATGGACTTAGAAGTTATATATTGTAAAAGGATGTGGATATGGTGATCAACGAGAAACTGCCGAAGATTTGGTACGGCGGCGACTACAATCCAGAGCAGTGGGGACCAGACGTCTGGAAAGAGGACGAGCGGATGTTCAAACTGGCTGGGATTGATGTGGCGACGGTCAACGTTTTTTCCTGGGCGATGATTCAACCGAGCGAGGAAACGTATGACTTTGCACAATTGGACGAAACGATCGACCGCTTGTACAAAAGCGGCGTGTATGTCTGCCTGGCGACCAGCACTGGGGCTCACCCGGCATGGATGGCTCGCAAATATCCGGACGTGCTGCGCGTAGACGTGCAGGGACGGAAACGCCGGTTTGGCGGACGTCATAACTCTTGCCCCAATTCGCCGACCTATCGCAAATACGCTGCCCGTCTGGCCGGCAAGCTGGTAGAACGATACAAGGATCATCCGGGGCTGTTAATCTGGCACGTGTCCAATGAATACGGCGGCTACTGCTATTGCGACAACTGTGCAGCGGCCTTCCGCGTCTGGCTGCGGGAACGTTACAAGACGCTGGATGAGCTCAACCGGGTATGGAATACGCGATTCTGGGGCCACACGTTTTATGATTGGGAAGAGATTGTGGTGCCTAACGAACTCAGTGAAGAATGGGGCGGAAACCGTACGAATTTCCAAGGGATTTCGTTGGATTACCGGCGCTTCCAGTCCGATTCGCTGCTGGAGTGTTACAAGCTGGAATACGACGAAATCAAGAAGCATACACCTAACGTTCCGGTAACCACTAACTTGATGGGCTTTTATCCGGAACTGGATTACTTTAAATGGGCGAAATCTATGGACATTGTTTCTTGGGATAACTACCCGTCCTTGGATACGCCGGTTAGCTTCACGGCCATGGCTCATGACTTGATGCGCGGGTTGAAGAGCGGCGCTCCGTTTATGCTGATGGAACAGACGCCAAGCCAGCAAAACTGGCAGCCGTACAACTCGCTGAAGCGCCCTGGCGTGATGCGCCTTTGGAGCTATCAGGCCGTAGCTCGCGGCGCCGACACGGTCATGTTCTTCCAGCTGCGCCGCTCAATTGGGGCGTGCGAGAAATACCATGGGGCGGTTATTGAGCACGTGGGCCACGAGCACACCCGGGTCTTCCGTGAAGTAGCGGAGCTGGGCCGAGAGCTGGATCAACTGGGCGATACGCTGTTGGATGCGCGGACGGAAGCCAAGATCGGCATCGTCTATGACTGGGAGAACCGTTGGGCGATCGAGCTTTCCAGCGGCCCATCCGTAGCCTTAAATTACGTCAATGAAGTGCACAAATATTACGATACGTTGTTCCAAATGCATGTAGAGAGCGACATGGTGTCAGTGGAGGAGGATTTCAGCAAATACGAAATCCTGATTGCCCCGGTGATGTATATGGTGAAGCCGGGCTTTGCGAAGAAAGTGGAGGAGTTCGTAGCCGGCGGAGGTACGTTTGTCACCACCTTCTTCAGCGGCATCGTGAACGAGAACGATCTGGTGACGCTTGGCGGTTATCCAGGCGAGCTGCGCTCTGTACTAGGCATTTGGGCAGAGGAAATCGATGCCTTGCTGCCAGGCCGCACGAACCAAATCGTGATGAAAGAAGCTTGGGGTGCATTGTCCGGGCAATACGAATGCGGCCTCTTGTGCGATTTGATTCACGCCGAAGGCGCGGAAGTGCTGGCGGAATATGGCTCCGATTTCTATCAGGGGATGCCGGTTGTGACGGTCAACTCGTTCGGCAAAGGTCGCGCGTATTATGTGGCAAGCAGCCCGGACGCCGCCTTCTTGCAAGGATTCCTGAAGAACCTCTGCGAGGAGAAAGGGATCCAGCCGCTGCTGGATGCGCCAGAAGGCGTTGAAGTAGCACGCCGCGTGAAGGATGGGAAAGCTTTCTTGTTCCTGCTGAACCATAACGAAGGGGCCGCCGAGGTGGAGATTGGGTCCGAAGCTTATAAGGACCTGTTGGCGCAAACGGAAGTATCGGGGACGGTTCAAGTTCCTGGCCGAGGCGTTGTCATTTTGGAAGGGAAAAAATAAAGACCATAAAAAACCGCAAGGCCGTTTAAGTCAGGCCTTGCGGTTTTTGCAAATCGGAGAGGTTCAGCTGTTCTCCAAAATTGTGTTCAGCGTAGTCCGATCCAGTCCGCGCACGAGGCGGATCAACAGCTCCTTCGCTGCAGCGTAATCATCCGTGTGGATGATCGAGGAGGACGTGTGGATGTAGCGGGAGCAAATGCCGATCACGCTCGACGGGACGCCGGTGCCGCTGAGATGCACTTGACCGGCATCCGTGCCGCCCGGCGACACGAAATATTGGTACTTAATCTTGTGCGTATCTGCCGTATCACGGATATATTCGACCAAGCCGCGATGGGTGATCATCGTCGGGTCGAGGATACGCAGCAGGGTGCCTTCACCCAGCCGGCCAAACGCTTTTTTGTCGCCGGTCATATCGTTGGCGGCGCTGGCATCCAAAGCGAAGAAGATGTCCGGCTTAATGAGGTTCGCCGCTGTCCGAGCCCCTCTAAGGCCAACTTCTTCTTGCACATTCGCCCCGGCATACAGTACATTCGGCAGCTTCTCTCCGTGCAGCGCTTCAAGCAGCTCAATGGCCAAACCAACGCCATAGCGGTTATCCCAGGCTTTCGCCATAATTTTCTTCGGATTTACGAGGGGGGTGAATTCGCAAATCGGTACGATTTGCTGGCCGATCTGCACCCCTGCGGCTTCGGCTTCCTCCCGGCTGTCCGCGCCGATATCCAAATACATCGATTTGAGATCTACCGGCTTGTTGCGCTGCGACTCATCCAGCAGGTGGGTCGGAATCGATCCGACGACGCCGACGATGGGGCCGTTCGGCGTAATGATCTGCAGGCGTTGGGCCAACACGGCCTGGCTCCACCAGCCCCCAAGCGGTTGGAACGACACCATTCCGTTGTCGCTGATCCCGGTGGTCATGAAGCCCACTTCGTCGAAATGCCCGGCCACCATCACCCGAGGTCCTTGCTCATCTCCGCGCAAGACCCCGAACAGCCCGCCAAGGTTATCCTGCACGAATTCCTGCGTGTAGGCCGACATTTTCTGTTTGACGAGGGCCCGCAGTTCTCGTTCAAATCCAGGAGCCGCTGGAAATTCCGTCAGTTCTTTAAATAGCTCGCGCGTTTTTTCATTCATTGCTCGCTTCTCCTTTTTCTAAAGATACGGGTTCCAAAGGCCCGATTTACAGCACTTGATATTTTAGAATCACTCGAAGTTGAATCTTCCTCTCCTAGTATGAACTACCTTTTTTCGATTGTCCATGCAGCGATTGTGTTCGAAATTTCCAGCATTGCTGTAACGTTGATGAGCACCCGGCTCCCAAGCAAAGCATATACTGCAGAAGCAGCAGTTCGATGGGCGAATGAGGAGGCTAGGCTGAATGGAACGGTATGCCAAGGATTGGCTGGTGATCTGTCTGCTCTTTATCCTGTTAGTGATCGTCCTTCTATATTTATAATAACAGGATGCAATTCCCTTGCCCCACCTGATGCAAGTCCGCCGGAACTTGATTCCTGCGGGCTTCTTTGTGTTGTAATTGAGCAGTTTGGAGCCGAAATCCATGGATCATTTTCCAAACATAACAAGCCGCCGGATGACAAATAATGAGTATACCGTGCAAGTTAGGAAAATAAGGAGGAATGTCGTTTGCCTGCAAAAGCGAAAAACAAGCCGGGAGCTCGGGTGAAGCTGAACAACCTGCTGCTGACGGAGGAAGAGTACCAGCAGGTTGCCGACCAGCATAAGCCGAAAACCAACGTTTTGCGCAACTGCGTAAGGGCGTTTCTGGTCGGCGGGTTCATCTGCTTTATTGGCCAATGTATCCAACAGCTGTTTATGACTTTTGCCGACATGTCCGCGCGGGAAGCAGCGAGTCCTACGGTCGCGGTCCTGATTTTCATCTCCGTTGTACTGACCTCGTTTGGCGTGTACGACAAAATCGCCCAATGGGCTGGAGCCGGCACGGCTGTACCTGTGACAGGGTTTGCCAACTCCATGTGCTCCTCAGCCATTGAATCCCGAGCGGAGGGGCTTGTTCTCGGCGTAGGGGCCAATATGTTTAAGCTGGCGGGTTCGGTGATCGTGTTTGGCGTTGTAGCCGCTTTTATTGTAGGCGTGATTCATGTGATCTTCGGCTTGGGAGGAGTGCATTAACCGATGCTGATCGGCGCGCAAACCTGGGAGTTTCGCTCCAAGCCGGCCATTATCGGGGCGGCGACCGTTGTTGGACCGGAAGAAGGGGAAGGGCCGTTGTCCCACACCTTTGACTTTGTTTATGACAATTTGGAGATTGACGAGAAGACGTGGGAACGAGCGGAGCGCAAACTGTTGGAGCACGCTTCTGCCCTGGCCTTGGTCCATGCCGGCATCAACCGCGAGGACCTGTCCTTCTTCATCGGCGGCGATCTGATGAACCAAATTATCACTGCGACGTTTGCAGCTCGGTCGATTGCAGCTCCGTATCTCGGGGTGTTCGGCGCCTGCTCCACCTCAATGGAGAGTCTCGCTTTAGCCGCTTTTCTGGCAGACGCCGGCGGAGCAAAATATGCGATGGCCGGTACGGCCAGCCATAACTGCACCGTGGAGAAGCAATTCCGCTATCCCACCGAGTACGGTTCACAAAAACCGGCCACCGCCCAATATACGATTACAGGCGCGGGCTGTGCGGTTGTATCGAAGGAAGGGAAGGGGCCGCGCATTACCCACGCTACGATCGGCCGGATCCAGGATCTTGGCGTCAAGGATCCGTTTAACATGGGAGCGGCCATGGCGCCGGCTGCCGTGGATACGCTGGTTTCCCACTTCCGTGATACGGGCCGGGGACCCGAGGATTATGATTTGATCGTCACCGGAGACTTAGCTTCGGTCGGACATGCTATCGCCAAGGATCTGCTTGAAAAAGACGGCGTCTTGATGGATAAAACGGAATTTAACGATTGCGGACTGATGATTTATGACCGCAACAAACAAACGTATGTGAACGCCGGAGGCAGCGGCTGCGGCTGTTCCGCCGTCGTCACCTACGGCCACATTTTACGAAAATTAAAGAACCGGGAACTAGGCCGGGTGCTGGTCGTTGCTACGGGTGCCCTCTTGTCTCCGCTGTCCTATCAGCAAGGCGAGAGCATTCCTTGCATCGCGCACGCGGTCGCCCTGGAACAGGAGGTTAGTGAAGAATGATATTTTTCTGGGCATTTGTTGTTGGCGGATTGATCTGTGTGATCGGCCAACTGATGTTTGACGTGCTAAAACTCACCCCGGCGCACACGATGAGTACGCTGGTGGTCGCCGGTGCAGTGATGGATGCGATAGGCTGGTATGATCCGCTGGTGAAGTTCGCCGGAGCGGGGGCCTCGGTACCGATCACCAGCTTTGGGAACTCGTTGGTACATGGGGCATTAACCGAGCTGCAACGGGACGGATGGATCGGTGTAATTACCGGGATCTTCGACGTGACAAGTGCCGGGATTTCGGCGGCGATCATTTTCTCTTTCCTTGCGGCACTGGTTGTTCGGCCCAAAGGCTAAATTTTTTGGGAATCGCGTTGCTTTTTACGGGAACAGTGTACTCCCTATCTATCTTCATGTAAAATAGGTAGATATATACAGGTCTTATTTGGGAGGGAAAATGCGTGCCCGTACATGAGCAATCGATTCAAACTTTGAACGCCGTAAAGAACAACCTGGAGTCATGTATTTTAGGAAAGTCTTTTGAAATTAAGCTGCTGCTTTCGGCGCTGCTGGCCGGCGGCCATGTGTTAATCGAGGACGTACCCGGTACAGGCAAGACTCAGCTCGTGAAGGCGCTGGCGAAGTCGATGAGCGGAGATTACCGGCGGATTCAATGCAATCCGGACATATTGCCCAGCGACATAACGGGGGTATCGGTTTTCCATCCTCATGAAGAACGTTTTGTATTCCGGCCGGGGCCGGTTATGACGCATATTTTGCTGGCGGATGAAATCAACCGGGCAACGACGAAGACGCAATCCGCTTTGCTGGAAGTCATGGAGGAGCGAAGCGTCACCGCTGATGGCGTGACCTACCCGCTTCCTCACCCCTTTATGCTCTGCGCTACGCAAAACCCGATTGATTTTGAAGGCACTTATTTGCTGCCGGAAGCCCAGTTGGACCGTTTTATGATGAAAATTGGGATCGGGTATCCCGACGCTGACACAGAGAAAGCGATGCTGCGCTCTCATAGTCAAGGCCAGCCGGCAGAACAGTTGAAATCGGTTACAACGATGGAAGAGATCGCCGAGATTCAACGCGAGGTTCAGCGCGTGCATATCAGCGAACCGCTTGCCGATTACTTGCTGGAGATCGTCCGTCGGACACGGGAGCATGAAGATGTCCTGCTGGGGGCTTCGCCGCGTGCTTCGCTCGCTTTTATGGCTGCAGCCAAGGCTTATGCTTACCTAGAGGAACGGGATTATGTGCTGCCCGATGATATTAAGACGCTGGCGCCATTCGTGCTGGAGCACCGGATTCTGCTGCGTCCCGAGTCCCGTCTGGGGCATCGGAACGTCAGTGAGGTATTGCAGCAAATTCTCCGGCAGGTCCACGTACCGGTCGCCATAGGACGGTAACCGATGCGCGCGCTGGTCGAAGGCTTTAAAGCGGGCCTCACCTCCCGAAAATTCTGGAGAGTGGCGTCCGTTTGGCTGATCTGCCTGTTGTATGTCTTGTTTCAAGGCGGGAAAACCTCGCTGATGCTATTTATGATGGTTTCGGTACTGTGCTTCTACTGGGTGATTGGAGGGTTTGGCGGCGTCAAACGCATCACAGGCTCACGGACGCTCTCGCTCTCTGGAGAGCGGGGCGTGTTGCTTCAAGCCGGGGATCAGGTGGTGGTGAAGCTGCAGCTGCAGCTTCCCGCATTCCTTCCCCTGCCTTACATCGTCGTCAAGGAAACGCTGCGTCGACACAACGGAGACAGCTGGATGTTTGAGGATAGCATCGTGCCCTACTTCAGATCCCGATCCGAGTTGGTGTATAAAACGCCGCCGCTCGAGCGTGGAAAATATGCATTTGCCGGTACGAATTGCAGTGCTGAGGATATTTTTGGCCTCATGGAGCATACCAGCGTCTTTCAGACCGGCGGGGAGTTTCGCATCCTTCCCCGGACGGTGTTTATTCCCTACTGGGAGCTGTACAGCCGCAATTCGCGTCTAGCGGGTCCGGAGACGGCGATTGCGTTGTCGCGCCGGGAATCTACTCAAATCAACGGGGTGCGTGACTATGTGTACGGGGATCGGATTTCGCGGATTCACTGGAGCGCCACTGCGAAGACGGGAACCTGGAAGTCCAAGGAGTTCGAGCATGAATCGCTGCCTAAGATGGTGCTGGTGCTAGACGCCCATACCAGCGGATATTACCGTGCTTCGCAGTTCGAATTGGCCGTATCAACGGCTGCATCGCTGTTGGAATTTGGGTCCAGGGAACGGATCAGCATGGGGTTGTGCACTCTGGGCAAGTCCCTTCGTTACTTTCCGCCGGCGGAAAGTTATCTGGAGCGACAGCAGATGCTGCACCATCTCGTAGATATCGATGCAGACGGGTTCGGCAACTATAAGGATCGCTTAGAAGCGAAGCCGGATTTATTTCAGCCGGGCGCATTCTTTATCCTCATAAGTCCGCTGGCGGACGATAAAGTGCTGGCTATGCTTAGGTTAGCCAAATCCCGTCAGATGATCCCGTATCATATCCAAATCGGGGAAGAGACTGTGGCCGCAGGTGCGTCTAACAGCTATCAAACCGTGAAACGTTCCGCATGGCAGGCAACCCTGCAGGAGCGGGGACTTCGCGGGATATACGTCACCTCTCTGCACGAGCTTCCTGCAGCGATGGGGGGTGCAAAGCTGTGAAACTATTGGCCAATACTCAGCTTCCGAAGTCTTATCAGAATTTAACCCTGCTGTGGATCGTGATCATTGCGATGCAATGGATTGATTTTACGGAACCGCTGTGGTTCTCGGTCACGACCACTTTGGTGACGGTCACGATCATCTTGATGGCTCTGATTGAATGGCTGCTTCCGGTACAGGCAGCGTGGAAATGGATGATTAAGATCATCGCGCTGCTGCTCATTTGGAGGTTCATCCTCACCACTTACGGGGTTTATGTTCCGTTTGGCCCGTTATTTCCCGATCAGATTCGCGGTATGGCGTTAACCTTTACGCCGTATATCTGGTTTTCCTTAGTCGCTTGGGTGCTGCTTGAAGCGGCGCTGCGGCTGGTTGTTACTCGACTGAGAATTTTGGTGTTTCTGGCTGCCCATCTGGTTGCGTTTACGATTTTGGACTCTTTTACACGTTATTATTTATGGCAAAACGTAGCCTGGATTGTGTTCGCCGGTCTCGGATGGCTGGTTAGCGCCAATTTCTACGAGTATCGCCGGAAATATCCGCAGGGCTGGCAACGATTGCGGCAAAGCCCATTCAAGATCGCGGTGAACGTCTTTATCGTCTTTGCCTGCGTGCTTTTGATCGGGATTAGCATGCCGTCGGTGTCACCTACGCTGACCGATCCGTATACGGCTTGGATCAAGCGGAGCGGAGGGGGCGGAGGCGGTCCTTCCACCTTGACCAGCGCGTTAGGGAATAGCCCATCCGCTGTTCAAGAAGAGATCGTCTCCGGCTACAGCCGCGATGACAAAACGCTAGGCGACGGGTTCGAATTCAGTTACAGCCCGGTCATGTCCATTGAAACCCCGGTGAGATCCTATTGGCGCGGTGAGACCCGGCGCATCTACTCCGGGAAGGGATGGGCTGACCTGGAGCAGGAAGGCCGGGATACGGAACGCTATCGCGGCGGACCGGACGCCGAGCCGCTCGAGCATGAGCAGCCTGGCAAGGTGGAAACGATGCGGGTCGAACAGATCGTGACAATGAATACCGACAAGGAGTACCCGGTGTTGTTTGGCGGTTACGCTATCGAAAGCGTGGAATTACTGGACGAACGCCAGCAGGCAGATATGCGCTGGTCTGCCAAACAGGCGGAACTATTCTGGAACGGCTATCGTGATCCCGGGGATTTGCCGAATTACCCGAGGAAATATAAAGTGGTCGCCAATATCCCTCTGATCCCGCTTAAGGAGCTGGAGCAGGCCAGTTACGATACCTTGTATCCAGAAGGGGCGCCGGAGGAATATTTGCAGATTCCCAACAATCTGCCGCAGCGGGTCAAAGATCTGGCTGCGGAAATTACCGCAGAAGGCGAGACGCCCTACGCGAAAATGGATTTGCTGCAGCAGTACCTTCGGCAAAATTACGAATATACAAACAAGCCGGATTTGACTCGCAGACGCAGCGATGATTTCGTTGACAGCTTTCTGTTTGAAATTCGGCAGGGGTACTGCGACTACTATTCCACAGCGATGGTTGTGATGGCCCGCTCGCTGGGTATCCCTGCACGTTGGGTTAAAGGGTACGCTCCAGGCAGTCAGCCAAGCGACGAGATGATGATGCGCAATCCGGAGCTGGGGCGGGCATATAATGTAAGCAATGCGGATGCCCACTCTTGGGCGGAGCTCTACTTCGGCGATTACGGCTGGATTCCGTTTGAGGCGACGCCGGGCTTTGTTTCCCCAATTATGGAGGCACCGGAAGAGAGCGAAGATACGCTTACGGTTGATACGAACACCGATACGGAGGTTGCGGCTGCCGAAGAGAGCTTCTTCTCGAAGCTGGATCCGGTGGTGATGCAGCGGATTTTTGTTTCGGCCGTCAGCGTCTTGTTGCTCTGGACCCTGTACCAACTGCGCTCGGAACTGTATTTCCTCTGGCTCCGGTTGCGGCTGGGCCGCCCGCTGGCGCCAGAGGAGAAGACGGTATACGAAACGCTGCGACTCGTAAGACGGATGCGGCGGAGAGGCTTCACCCGCGGTGACCAGGAGACGCTGCGCGAAGCATTTGAGCGCTGGAAGCTTGAACGTCCGCAGCTGGCGGAAGTGCTGGACCCGCTGCTTCTCTTATACGAGCAGGCGATGTACAGCTCGAGTCCAAGCCCGGCTACTGCGAATTGGCGCGCCGCGCGGGAGCTGTCCCGAAAGGCAACCCGATTGGTTGGCGGGCACGGTTGGAAGCAGGCTTGGCCGCTCGGTCCTAAACGAACCTTAGGCCAATAATCCAATCGTAGAGCGATTGATCTCTGATTAACGTCAACGCCCCCGTGCTTGCGCGGGAGGCGTTTTCTTTTTTAAAATAGAAGCATGTCGGGGGAATAATATGGTATAGTTTGTCGTATGAAACCGAGGTGAACGTATTTGTTTGAGAAGTTTATACCGAATATGCGCGTGGACAGCGTATTCGATATCGATCTGGAAGGACTCTATGCCCAAGGCTACCGCGGCATCATCACCGACCTCGACAACACTCTGGTCGGAGCCAAAGCGCCGCTGGCCACTCCCGAACTGATCGAATGGTTTGAGAAAGTGAAGAAATGCGGGTTTAAACTCGTGATTGTGTCAAACAATAATTTGGATCGGGTGTCGGTATTCGCCAACCCCTTAAATATTGAGTTTGTACACGCAGCCCGAAAACCTTCCGGCGCAGCTTTTCACCGAGCGATGGAAATGATGGGGCTTGGTCCGAAGGAGACGATCGTGGTAGGCGACCAAATGATGACCGACGTCTTTGGCGGGAACCGGCAAGGGTTGTTTACCGTGCTCGTACTCCCGATCGCCGTCCAGGATGAAGGGTTCGGTACGAAAATTAATCGCATGTTGGAACGCATCGTGAAGCGGCGGCTGGGCAAGGTTGGATTATGGCTCGAGGAGGACAAGAGGAGATGACGGAAGTACGGAGCGCAGAAGGCGCTCTTCGTTGCAGCGGGTGCGGCGCTGTGCTGCAAACGCAGGATTCAAGTAAACCGGGGTACGTCCCGGAGCAAGCTTTATCGAAAGAACCGGTGATTTGCCAACGCTGTTTCCGGATCAAGAACTATAACGAATCTTCATCGGTGACGGTGGAGCAGGACGAGTTCCTGCGGCTGTTGTCGCAGATCGGAAGCAAGGAAGCGCTGGTGATCCATATCGTGGATCTGTTTGATTTTCACGGCAGTGTGATTACCGGATTGCAGCGGTTTGTGGGGAACAATCCTGTGCTGCTGGCGGTAAACAAAATCGATCTGCTGCCGAAAGTAACGAATTGGAACAAAGTTCGCAACTGGGTGCAGAAGGAAGCCAAGGACTTGGGGCTGAAAGTCGAAGATATCGTGCTGTGCAGCGCGAAGCAGAACAGCGGGTTCGACCGGCTGCTAGATGCAGTGGCGGCACGCCGCGGCGATCGGGACGTCTATGTCGTTGGCGCAACGAATGTGGGCAAATCAACGCTGATCAATCGGTTGATTCGGGACTACAGCGATCTGGATCAGGAGTTGACCGTTTCGCGTTATCCAGGCACGACGCTGGATATGGTGCACATTCCGTTGGATGATGGCCGGGCGATTATCGATACCCCGGGGATTGTGTATCCGTCTCGCTACAGCGAGTTGGTGGCTCCATCTGATTTAGGGGTGATCATGCCGGACAAGCCGTTGAAGCCGGCGGTGTACCAGCTGAATGAGGGACAGACACTCTTTTTTGGCGGCTTTGGCCGGTTTGATTTCATTCAAGGGGAGCGTCAATCGTTCACTTGTTTCGTCAGCGGCCGGGTACCCATTCACCGCACGAAGCTGGCGCGGGCAGACGAGCTGTTCACAGAGCATGCCGGGGAGTTGTTGTCACCGCCGAGCAAGGAGCATATTGAAGCGCTGCCGGAATGGACGCGCCATGAATTCCGGATTCCGAAGGGCAGCCGGAGCGATGTCTTTATTTCCGGCCTAGGCTGGATCAAAATCAATAACGATGCTGGTGCGGTCGTCGCGATGCATGTGCCGAAAGGCGTGAAGGTGCTCGTTCGGCCGTCGTTGATTTAGGGTTGCATGGTAGAGCGGACGCTGGCATTGCGGGCAGGCAGGGCTAGCTTTTTGCTTTGCAACACAAATAAGGGTAATAAATGGCGCTATTTCATGGAAAACGTAAGGATGGAGCAAAATAGCGGACATTATGGGTGTTATTTTTGATGCATGGCCTGAAGTCGGGGCGATTGTGGTGATTTCAGGTGGAATAAAGCCATAATTTACCGCTATTTTTGAGTCAAATCGGACTTAAGAGGACATAAGGCCCATTTGGACTGTTATGATTCGAAAAGTTTGGTGAGCAGGAGGAGAACCGATGGGAGATCGAGAGCAGGCGAATCACGAAAAACGGGGAGAGGCACAGGCAAGTGAGTACGGAAGCGCGAAGCAACCGTTGCTGCTCGGCGTCATCGGTGACCCGATCCAGCATTCCAAATCGCCGGTGATGCATACCGCCGCCTTGCAAGCCTGCGGGCTTACAGGGGCTTACCTGCCGTTTCATGTTAAAGGGAACCGGTTAGAGGAAGCCATCCGGGGCATCCGCGCATTGGGGTTTCGAGGTATCAATGTCACAGTTCCGCATAAGGTGGAAGTGATGAACTACTTGGACAGCATCGACGAAGGCGCGCGCTTGATCGGGGCGGTAAACACCATCGTCAATGACGGCGGCGTACTTACTGGTTACAACACTGACGGCATCGGGTATATCCGCTCGCTGAAGGAGGAGGCCGCTCCTGAGCTAAAGGGCAAGCGTGTGCTGGTGTTGGGCTGCGGCGGTGCCGCCCGAGGCATTGTGTACGCGCTGCTTCAGGAGGCGCCGGGACGGGTGACGATCGCCAACCGCACGGCGGCGAAAGCACAGGAACTGGCCGCGGAATGGTCCCATCTTGGCAACTTAACCGGCTGCAGCATCGAGGAACTGGCTAAGGTGCTGCCGGGAGTGGACCTGATCATTAACACCACCTCCGTTGGCATGCATCCGCACGTGAGCGATTGTCCGTTGGATATGCGACTCATCCCGGAAGGGATCGTGGTCAGCGATCTCATCTACAATCCGCTAAAGACCGAGCTGCTGGTGCAAGCTGAGGCGAAAGGCTGCACGATTCACAGCGGTCTGGGGATGTTCATTTACCAGGGGGCTTACGCATTTGAGCATTGGACTGGCTTGACGGCGCCGGTGGATGCGATGCGGGCAGCGGTCTTGGAGAGCATGAATCAATAACGCAAGTTATCGCATAATTGAATGTTAAGGGGTCTTGAATACGACATGTTAACCGGAAAGCAAAAACGTTATTTGCGCAGTTTAGCGCACGGACTGCAGCCGATTTTTCAAGTGGGCAAAGGCGGCACCAACGAGCATATGATTAAACAAATCTCGGAAGCACTGGAGCGCCGGGAACTCATCAAAATCTCCGTGCTCAACAATAACTTGGACGATCCGCAGGAAATCGCGGAGGAGCTGGCGGCAGGCGCGGGAGCTGAGCTGGTGCAGCTGATCGGCCGGACGATTGTTTTATATAAGGAGTCTCGGGAGTATAAGCAAATCGAGCTGCCTTAAGTCTAAGATGAGGCTGAAGCAGATTGTGCACATGAGAAAACTAACCTTTAGAAAAGGCTTCATGTAAAGGTTGTTGGAGGCAACGCATAATGAAGAAAGTCGGAATTATGGGCGGGGCGTTTGACCCGATTCACCTCGGCCATCTATTGGCGGCGGAGGCGGCCAGAGAACAATACCATCTGGAAGAGGTCTGGTTTATGCCCTCCCATATCCCTCCGCATAAACATCAGGCCGGCGTAAGCGGCCAGCAGCGGCTGGAGATGGTCGAGGCGGCGATAGGCAGCAATCCTGCCTTTAAGCCGCTGGATATCGAGCTGCGCCGCGGCGGTGTGTCCTACACGGTAGATACGATCCGGGAGTTGCGCGCATTGCACCCCGATCTGGAGTTTTATTTTATTATCGGGGCCGATATGGTGAATTACCTTCCGAAGTGGGAAGGGATTGAGGATTTGGCCGGGATGATCTCGTTTATCGGGCTGCAGCGCCCCGGAAGCTTCCTGGAGCTGGACGCGCTGCCTCCGTTTATTCAGGAGGCGGTACAGCTCGCGGAGATGCCGCTTGTTGATATTTCTTCAAGCCTGATTCGCAGCCGATTATCTGCCGGACGTTCGGTCAGATATATGGTTCCGGATGCCGTGTATGAATATATGACAAGGAGCGGATTGTATGGGTTACAGCCGTGAAGAACTGATCGCCTCCGTCTCGGCAGGGATGCCCGCCAAGCGCTGGAAGCATGTTGAGGGCGTGATGGAGAGTGCAGTCATCCTGGCGAAGAGGTACGGAGCAGACCCGGTCAAGGCGGATTTAGCCGCGCTGCTGCATGACTTGGCCAAGTTTTGGCCAATCGAGGAGCAGGAAGCGATCATCCGCGACAACGGCCTAAATGCCGAGCTGCTAAACCACGACAAACAGCTGCTGCATGCCGAGGTTGGGGCGTTCATCTCCCGGCGGGATTACGGGATCGAGGATGAAGAGGTGCTGAACGCGATTCGTTATCACACCTCCGGCCGAGTTGGCATGACGCTGCTGGACAAAATCGTCTGTCTGGCAGATTACATCGAACCGGGGCGCGAATTCCCGGGTGTGGAGCGGATTCGCGAGCTGGCGGAAACGAGTTTGGATGATGCGCTGATCGCAGGGTTTGACTCAACGATATCTTTTTTGCTGGAGAAGGGGAAGCCGATCTTTCCTTTGACGGTATTGGCACGTAATGATTTGATCGTAAACCGAAGAAAAACTAAGGAGGCTGAATGAATGGCGATTAGTTCCAATGAATTGATGAACTTGGCAGTGCAAGCTGCAGACGATAAAAAAGCAATGAACATCGTGGCGCTCGATTTGAAAGGGATTTCCTTAATCGCGGACTATTTTGTGATTTGTCACGGGAACTCGGATACGCAGGTGCAGGCGATTGCCACTGAGATTCGCAAAAGAGCGCATGAGGTGGGGGCCCAAATTCGCGGCATTGAAGGCCTGGATTCTGCTCGCTGGGTACTGATGGATCTGGGCGATGTTGTTGTGCACGTGTTCCATCGCGATGAGCGTGAGTATTACAACATTGAGCGGCTTTGGTCGGATGCCAAGGTCGTGGAGACGGTATGAGTCTGGTTGCGGGAACCGTCGTCTCTTTACCGATCGATCGCGAGGTATCGCCGTACGGGTATTTCCTAAGCGCAGGCGGGCAAGATGTACTGCTCCATTACTCCGAGCTGACCCGCCAGGTGAAGCCGGGGGAAACAGTGGAGGTATTCCTGTTCTACGATACGGAGGACCGCTTGGCGGCCACGATGAAGAAGCCGTATCTCACGCTGGGCGAGCTGGCACTGCTAGAGGTGGCTGATGTGCATCCACGGCTCGGCTGCTTCCTGGAGATGGGGCTGGGCCGTCAACTGCTGTTGCCGATCCGTGAGCTGCCTGAGATGAAGGAGCTGCATCCGCAGGTAGGCGACCACGTGTACGTCATCATGGAGCACGACAAACAAGGTCGGCTCAAAGCGAAGCTGGCTGGTGAGCAGGATCTGGCTCCCCATGCTTTCCATGCGCCATCCTCGTGGAAAAACCAATGGCTTGATGCCATCGTCTACAAACCGCTGCAGATGGGGACGTTTGTCGTTGTCCAAGGCGGCGTGCTGGGATTCGGAGCAATTGGCATGATCCACGCCTCGGAACGCACCCGCTTGCTGCGTCTGGGCGAACGCGTGCAGGTACGGGTGGCCCATATCCGTGAGGACGGCCGCGTGAACCTGTCGATGGCGCCGCGCAAGGAAATCGGCATGGGCCAGGATGCGGAGCGCATACTCGCTTATCTGGAGAGTCGGCCAGGCGGAGGTATGCCGTATTCCGACGCAACGCCCCCAGATCTGATCAAGCAGCGGTTTGCGATCAGCAAGTCTGCGTTCAAGCGGGCGCTTGGCAAGCTGATGAAGGAAGGCAAGGTAGTCCAGAAAGAGAACTGGACGTATTTGGTGCAGTCCCCAGCTGCCGGTGCGAATGATCGCGGGCAGCCGGAAGCTTAAGAAAGCAGCAGCAACTAGATAGAAGGCGGTGACGAGCCCATGGCATCATATCGGAAATTTGCTTACGTGTACGACGAATTGATGGAGGACATGCCTTACCCGGACTGGATCCGGTTCGCCCGTACAGCTTGGGATCGGTACGGTATGCCAAAGACGGTTGTGGATCTCGGCTGCGGGACCGGCAGCATTACGATTCCGCTGGTGAATGCCGGGTTCGAGGTGATCGGCATCGATTTGTCTGCTGACATGCTGGCGGTAGCCCGCCGTAAAATGGAAACCACGCCCCAAGGCGCTCGGTTGTTCCGCGAGGGCAGCGTGCGCTGGGTGCAACAGGATATGACGGAGTGGTCCGTGCCGGAGCCGGTCGACGCCGTCATTTCTTTTTGCGATTGCTTGAACTACTTATTGGAAGAGGAAGACATCATTCGGACCTTCCGCCGTACATACGAAGGGTTGAAGCCCGGAGGGACATTCCTGTTTGATGTGCATCATCCCAACACGTTGATCCGGTATGAGGAGGAGCAGCCGTTTGTTTGGGATGAGCCGAGTGTGTCGTATATCTGGACTTGTGAGCGAGATGCGTATCGGAACGAAATTGAGCATCATTTGACGATTTTCGCCCGGGAAGAGGAGCAGGGGCCGGGACTGTACCGTCGGTTCGAAGAAACGCATATCCAACGGGCGTACGACCCGGCATGGATGAAGAGCGAGCTGCTGCGCTGCGGCTTCCGCGAGGTCCACATCTATGCCGATTTTGAGTGGGTCGAGGCGGTAGAAGATGCGGCTAGGCTCTTTTTTGTGGCGGTGAAGTAGACGGCTCAGCTGCGGCTGCCCATCGTTGTCCTAAGTGCAATACTTGCAAAAGTACAGGAATTATACGCCCTATTCGCGGGTTTGGCATTTTTCGTCTAAAATAACTGCAGTTTTGCAGGGATTTATCAAAAATCGGCTAAAGTTCGAGAAGAAAACTGTATTGTTGCACTAATTTCTTCATGGAGGCCCGTTGTCTCTCAAAGCTATAATGAGAAACGGAAATCATCGAAGGGAAGAGGGGGAATCGCATGAAAAAGCAGTTGACCTTGTTGTTCCAGGGGGATTCCATTACAGACGGAAATCGGGATCGCGGTACGGATTTGAACCATATTCTGGGTCACAGTTATGCCTATATTATCGCGGCGAAGCTAGGTCATGAATATGCCCATTTGCAACCGAAGTTCATAAACCGGGGCGTGAGTGGAGATCGGGTGTCCGATGTTTACGCAAGATGGAACGAGGATGCGATCAGTCTGAAGCCGGACGTCATTAGCCTGTTGATCGGCGTGAATGATGCCTGGAGGCAAATGAACGGCGAACCTAGCGGGGCGACGGATCGGTTTGAGCGGGTGTATCGTCACTTGCTGGAGGAGACGAAGGAAGTAATGCCGAACACCAAACTGGTGTTATGCGAGCCGTTTATTTTGAATACCGGAGCTACCGCGGAAAAATGGACCGAGTGGAAGCACCTGATAGGCAGGTACCAGGATATCGTGCGCCAATTGGCTGAGGAGTTTGGTGCGGTGCATGTTCCGTTGCAGGACGCGTTTGATGCGGCGACGGAACAAGCTGAGGCTGCGTACTGGATCTGGGACGGCGTCCATCCAACGGCTGCGGGCCACGATCTCATCGCCAAACGATGGTTGGAAGTCGCAGAACGAAGCGGATTGTGGGAATAATCTAAACCAAAAAATAAAGGGTTTAAAGCGGATTGATTCCGTTTTAAACCCTTTTATTTTTGACGAAACATTTCCTTCAGCACACGGTACGCACGCGCTTGTTCCTCGGCTGGCTGTTCCTGCAGCAGCTGCACGATCTGCCAAATCCAAGTTTGGTCCTGGAGCTCGTCGTACCCTGGATTGCGAAATAGAGCATATACGCTGATCTGCAGGGCATCGGCAATTTTATGCAGCGTTTCGAGCTGCACGTTCTGCTCCCCGCGTTCCAACCGTCCGATATAGGAGCCGTACGTTTCCGTCGACTCGGCCAGCTGTTCCTGGGTCAGCCCTTTGAGCTTGCGATAGTATCTGACGTTTTTTCCGACCTGCTTTGCTACATCCATAGCGGCCACCTCTCGTATTAAGTTTAGTCCAAGCGGAGGGGCGAACTGCAGAGCATCTTAAGTTCAAATTTTTATCAAAAAGAATTTATAAGTTCTTTACTGCATATTATTGACAAATTTCGAGGGGAATATTAGATTGAAGATAGAAATCTGAACCATTCCTTTGTGATGGTTGATTTTATCTCATTTCGAGTGGTGAGGAGTGGTCTTGTTGAACGGATCGGGGTTGCAGATATTTCCATTTTATTCGAATTAGACATAATCCCCTAAAATCATGGATGAATAGTTTTATTTGCAAATTAGAGGGGGATTCCATTGAAATCGCGTGCCACTATTGTTGCTGCCATAGAAGAATATATGGTGCGACAGAATCTAAATCTCACTCAATTGGCCAAGCAGTTTGAACTAAACCCGGGGACGTTAAGCTCCATATTGAACGGAAACCGTCCGCTGGCGGTAGATCAATTAGAACGGATTACTATGGTGCTGGGATATCCGAGAGGCTATTTCTATAAAACTTACATCAGCGAGTATTTGCATGAAAAGGACCCGGATTGGCGCAGAGTCAAACCATTAATCCATAACTGTGCGGAGTTAGGCCAGCTGGATCGCATTCGGGAAATCGTCGGATTATTGTTGGACAACCCGCTTTACGCTCAGCTTTTATTTGATTTAGCTGAAGAGCTGTACGAGAAGGGCCAATATGAAGCCGCTGGAATCTTATATGAAAATGTAGCGATGACTGAGCGGAAACAGCACTCCGAGCGGTTAGCGCTTTGTCAATACCGCCTCTTCCTGATCGGTCAAGGGACGAATCAGGATCAAAACTACCAGGCGGCGATCCAATTCGAGCCGTATGTCGAGCGTCTGGATGAAGCCAGTCAACTCGATGCGTTAAGGGATCTGGCGAATACCTATCGTGCCCTAAACCGCTGGGATCGGGTGGAGAGCATTGTGCAACGATTGGAGCAAAAGGCCAAAGTGTACTATTTCTCGGAGCATAAGCGTAGAATCTTGCATCGGAAGACGACGCGACCTTTATTTTACTATTTGGCGTATTCCTATTTGCTGCTTGGAAATGTACATAACGTACGTGGGGAATATGACCAAGCATTGTTGGATATCCAACACTACCGAGATCTCAGTTGGGTGCAGGAGAATGATGCAGAGACGTTGCGTTGGAAGAAGTTATTTAGTGAGTGGGCCTATGCCAACACGCTTCTTACCCGGCTTTCTTCCGGGGATATTACGGTACTCGATGAGTATGTCACCTACTGCCACAGCAGAGAAGAAGACAAGATTCTCATGATCTTCAATCTGGTGAGGAACGCCAACCAATATGACTTCTCGATTGATCATATCCTTGAACAGTTTCAAGAAGATTTAGCGGCTTTAGATCATCCGCCCTTGAATACGGGAATGTATAGCCCGCAGCTTATTCTGGATCGGATATCTCAACTTTATCTCGAGTTAGCCGACTATCATCTCTGCCGAGGTAAGTACCCGGAGGGGTTTAGCTGCTTAATCAAAAGTTTGGAACAGTTTAATCAATTAAACAATTCGCATCGCGCCGTGATGGTCCGATATGTAGAGTTATTCGAGCGGTACCGAAGCTTTGCATCGCCCCAAGTTATCGATACATATGAGGATTTAATCAGCAAGCTAAAGAAGAGCATATAAATCATATGGATGAAGTCCAAGACAGAAGAGGCCATGTTTGATCCACGGTCTCTTTTTTGTTATCTAGAATTTTTTATGCAATGTTCTCTATTTTGTTAACGTTTTGCAGTAAATTCATTGGTTAAATGGAGAATTGTAAAAATTAAATAGTTATTGTGCTCATAATTCAGTATAATTCTTATGAACCCATTGAACGAACTCTTCAGAGAGGATTATCGACCTAATGAATGTAGCAGCAACTAAACCAGTTAAGACAAACCGGCGTTCGAAGCCGTCACCTCCACCTGTTCGGATCTTTTCCCTCGGCGGGATCGGGGAAATCGGAAAAAATATGTATGGCATCGAGTTCAGAGACGAAATTATATTAATTGACGCGGGGCTTAAGTTCCCGGATTCCCGTTTGACGGGCATTGATTGCATTATTCCGGACATCAGTTATCTGATTGAGAACAAGCATAAAATGAAAGGGCTTTTCCTGACTCACGGTCATGAGGATCATATCGGAGCGATCCCGTATGTGTTGCGCCAACTGCAGCTGCCGATTTACGGCGGTCCGTTAACAATTGGCTTAGTGAAAGCCAAATTGGAGGAGCATCGGTTGCTTGGGCAAGCAGAGCTGCATGTGTTCCACGAAAATGATCGGTATGCTTTTAAGCATCTGGCCGTGCATTTTTTCCGGACGACGCACAGCATTCCCGATGCCTTTGGCATTGTCGTGGATACTCCTTACGGATCTATCGTTCATACCGGTGATTTCAAATTCGACTTCACCCCGGAGGACCGTCCGGCGGATCTGTTTAAGATGGCCAGCGTCGGGGGAGAAGGCGTGTTGGCATTGCTTGCTGACAGCACCAACAGTGAGAAAGAAGGCTTTACCCCTTCGGAGCGCCGGGTTGGTGACGCTATCCTAGAGTCATTCCGCGGCTGCCGGGGGCGGATCTTGTTCGCCACCTTCGCCTCGAACGTGCATCGGCTTCAACAGGTGGTAGAAGCGGCCACGATCGTCAACCGCAAAATTGCAGTTATCGGCCGCAGTATGGAAAAGGTATTCGCCATCGGTCAGGATTTGGGCTATATCCGCGTTCCGGAAGGGATGCTGATCGATGTGAAGCACATCGACCGTTACCCGGAGGAGCAGATCCTTATTGTCTGCACCGGCAGCCAAGGTGAACCTAACGCGGCGCTCAGCCGAATTGCCTCGGGTGCGCATCGGAATGTCCAGGTTTATCCGGGAGACACGGTAATTTACTCATCCTCGCCGATTCCTGGCAATGCGCAAAATATTAACCGCAGCATCGACCTGCTGCTTCGCGCAGGTGCCAACGTCATTTACGGCTCGATCTTCGATATCCATACGTCCGGGCACGGCTGCCGAGAGGATCTGAAGCTGATGCTCAGCTTTATTCGGCCTAAATATTTCATTCCGATCCACGGCGAGTACCGGATGCTGCTCAGCCATCGCGATTTGGCGCTGCAAACGGGAATTCCTGAGGATCGCATCTTCATCATGAACATCGGGGATACGTTGTCGGTGTACCGGAACCGAGCCAAACGCGGGCGCACGATTCCTTCAGGACAAGTGCTCATCAGTAACGGGGAAATGCGTCCTACCCATGAAGACACCCTGTTGCTCGAACGGATGGAGCTGGCTCAGGAAGGGATTGTCATCGTCGTCATGACAGTCGACCGTAAGACACGGCAAATTTTAGCTGGACCAGACATCGTCTCGCGCGGTTTCGTTTATATGCAAGATGCCAGACCGTTGCTGCGGCGGGCGGAGGCGCTGTTGAAGCGGAACCTGAACCGCCTTGGCGAGAAGGAGCCTTACGATCATAACGCCTGGCTGCGCGCGACGCAGCAGCAACTTCGGCGGTATTTTGCCAAAGAAGTGGGCCGGACGCCGCATATTATGCCTTCCATCTTGGAAGTCTAGCATCGACAGTGGGAGCTTCCCGATCACGGGAGGCTCTTCTCTTTGAATTGACCGCTTGTTCGGAGTTCCGTATAATGTGTAAAAATATAAGGAGATCGCAAAGGAGGGAGATTCCATGAAAGAACCCACGATTCGTTCCGTGATCAGCGATCAGCTGGAAAGGAAGGGCTATTCCTTGCACAGCTTCTCTCGCCGTTCGGGAATTAACCGGGGAACGCTCAGCGCCATCTTGAACGGAAATCCCCCTAAACCGATCTCTATCGGTCAGTTGGACCTGATCACCCAAGCGCTGGAACAGCCGATCGGGTCGTATTATCCCTTGTATGTGGAGGAATGTATCGATTCAGACCATCCCAACCGTCGAAGGTTAAAAGCGTTTCTGCATCGCTGCGCGGAGATCGGCGAATTGGCTTGCATTGATCAAGTGTTATCTCGCTTAACCGAGGACTTATCGTATCTTCCGATGATTTTTGATCTGGGGGAGGAGCTTTACGAAGAAGGATACCGCGATGCTGCAAAGCTTTTCTACCATTCCGTCTGCGAAAACGAGAAGTACCAGCACTCAGAACGACTGGCAATCAGCCAATACCGCCTGTTCCGGATGAATCTGGGGGATGACGCGGAATCCAACCTGCGGACTGCCACCTGGTTCGAGCCCTATCGCAACCGACTTCCTGAGGATCTTCAGCTCGATGGGCTGCTGCAATTAGGGAACACCTATTACGCATTGCAAAAATGGATGTATGTCGTGAGATTTGCCGAGGAGCTGCAAACGCTGGCCCGCCGAATCTATGAAACGAGCTGGAAGGCCTCCTCTGCTCAATGGGATCGGGAGCTGCGTTGTGAGCGTCACCTGGTGGTTTACTATGGCCAAGGATATCTGCTGAAGGGCGCGGCATTGGAGCATCTGGGCAGGTATGAGGAAGCGCTGCAGTGTGTTGCTGAATACGCGGATTTAAGCTGGTTTGAGGGCTTGGACGAAACGGGCTTCAAAGAAGTGGAGAAATTTAAAGTCTGGGCCAGAGCGAACCGCTACAATCTGGAGATTTTAAATGGGAACCAAGCGATTCTTCCGGAATATATCCAGATGCTCAGAGAGCATCCGTATGAAGTGCTGCCGAGCCTGAGGATCATTGTCGAAGCCGCGAACATCAACGGTTTTCTAATTGACGACGTATTAAAAGAGTTTCCGATGAATACGGATTTATATAGCCTTTATCCCAATCACTATGTTTCCGCTATAAATAAAGACCGCTTCTTGGACCTTAACTATCAGCTGGCGATTTATCTGCTGCGCAAACAGGAGATTGAGGAAGGTTTGGAGAAGTTGATTTACGCGCTCCAATACGCGGTTTCTCTGAATAACAAGGAATTTTTCATAAAAATGGTTCCGCTATTCGAGCAACATCGAAGCTTCGCGACACAAGTGCAACTCCAGCAGTACGAATCTTTGATGAGGGAGGTGTTGAAGGTTGCGGAAGTGGGCAGTGGCGTTCGCTTTGTTGATTAGTTTAGGTTCTGGAGTATTCGGCAGCATCAGTCACAACGGCCCTATTACAGTGTACGAAAACGGAGTAGGGGGTTAATAAGACACCAGAACATAAGATGCAGCTTGGCAGGGACCAAGTCAATTCATCCGGGGGAACCCGTATCGATGGATTGGCTTTTTTTTTGATAGTTTTCCGATCCCGGACATGAGATAATGGTAATAAAATTGACTCCAAAAGAAGGTGTGGATCTGAACATGCAGCAGTTAAGTGAAACTCGCCCGAACCTGGGAAGCCCCGAAGTGGTCACCTTTGGCGAAAGCATGGCTTTATTGATCGCGGAGGGGGGCAAAGGGCTCGAATATGCAAGCGCTCTCTCGCCATCCTTTGGGGGGGCGGAGTCCAACGTAGCGATCGGATTAGCCCGACTGGGCCAAACCTCCGGATGGTGCGGCCGCTTGGGGGACGATCCGTTTGGCCGGCGTATTCTGAAGGCCATCCGCGGCGAAGGCGTTGACGTGTCCCGTGCGATGTTGACGGACGAAGCCCCGACGGGCATGATGGTACGGGAAAATGTGGCAGGCAAAAGCTCGGTCTATTACTACCGCAAGTTATCGGCGGCCAGCTTCATGAGCCCGGAGCATCTGGACGAATCGTACATTGCCGGAGCCAAGGTTCTGCATCTGACCGGCATTACGCCGGCACTTAGCGCTTCTTGCGTGGAAACGGCCCATGCGGCGATGGATATCGCCAAGCGGCATGGGGTGAAGGTGAGCTTCGATCCGAATTTGCGATTAAAGCTGTGGAGCATTGAGGACGCACGGAAGGTATTACTGCCGTTGGCGATGAAAGCGGATTATTTCCTGCCCGGGCTGGATGAGTTAAAGCTGTTGTACGAGACCGATTCGATGGATACGATGATCGGCAAGCTGCAGGAGTTGCCTGCGATCAGTATTATCAAAGGCGGGGATGATTGTACCTATGTGCTGGAGCAAGGGCAGCTGAACGCGGTGCCGTATTTTAAGGTGGAACAGGTGATTGATACGGTAGGAGCGGGCGACGGATTTTGCGCCGGATTTCTGGCTGGAGTCGTACGCGGGTACAGCATGGTAGAAGCCGTTCGTCTCGGGAATCTGGTTGGCGCTCAGGTCATTCAGGCCGTAGGCGATTGGGAAGGGTTGCCGAGCGCGGCGGAGATTGAACGTCTCTTGTCCGGCAAAGGGCATGTGGAGCGGTAGAGAGCTCATTTCTTTACTGTGAACGGTGTCGTTTGGGCCTTAATGTTAACGTGATCATTTATACGGTAATAGAAAACCGCAGGAGCTTTGTCTCCGGCGGTTTTGCTGTCATTAGGGGGCGAACCCCTCCTGACTAAGAAACACTTGATGTTTGGGAAAAACCTGCAGCAGACGCTCATGTACGATTTGGTAGGCGTCCGGTGAATACCACGATGCGAGGCCCAGCTGTTCATAGATCGAGTGAATGCCCAGCTTGGCGGTGCGGGTGCCTCCACTTCCATCTCCCATAAAATAGTCGTCCAGGCACACGCGATCGGCCCATAGACGCAGCTTGGACGGGAATTGCTCGGTGCTGGGAAGCACTGGAGCAAGGGTGGCTTGAACCGGCACTCCAGCCTCAGCCAGCTGCTGTCCGGCGCGCAGACGCGCGGCAATCGGCGGAGCATATGGCGTAAACGCCCGGCGAATGTCCTCCCGGTCCGTCTCAATCGTTAAGCTGACGCGCACCCGATGCTTGAGCTGCAGCAGCAGATCGATATCCCGAGTGACGAGGGGACTACGGGTTTGTACCAGCAGAAAGTCGGGGGGTTCGCTTACCATCACCTCGAGCAACGATCGGGTGATTTGCTCCTTCGCTTCTACAGGTTGGTAAGGATCGGTGCTGGAGGACATAAAGATCGTAACCGGCCCTTTAGCTTTGGCTTTGCGCAGTTCTTTGCGGAGAAGCTCAGCCGCGTGATGCTTGATGTCCACCCACGATCCCCATTCCCGCTTGCGAAATAAGGCCACCGGCAGCTGACGTACATAGCAATAGGAGCAACCGAAGGCACATCCGGCATAAGGGTTCAGCGAATGGGAGTAATGGGAGAGAAATCCGGTCCCTTTGTTTAACAACGTTTTGGGCGTTGTATAGGCGGCAGCTACCCGCGGATGGTCGTTGGGATTCACCGGCTGCCTCCAACAAATGCGGCCTGTTCCAGCTCCAGCAGTCGCAGCTTCATTTCCAAGCCGCCGCGGTAGCCGGTAAGCGCCCCGTTCTTGCCGATCACGCGGTGGCATGGAACTGTGATGAGCAGCGGATTTGCGCCAATCGCGGCTCCCACGGCGCGGACGGCATTCGGCTTCCCCAGCGATGCGGCAATATCGGAATAGGAGCGGGTCTGCCCGAACGGAATGGCGCATAACGCCTGCCAGACGTCCTGTTGGAACGGGGTTCCGTGCAGGTCGTAAGGGAGGGTAAAACGCTGCAGTTCGCCGCGTAAATAGGCGGCCAGTTCGTCGGCATAGGGAGACAGTCGTTGGTCATCTTGCGTCAGTGTACGGCCGGGGAATCGCCGGCTCGCCCAGGCGGTCAGTTCATCCAACGTGCCGCCGGACGAACCAACGAAAGCCAGACCTTGCTCGGTAGCAGCAAGATAAAGGCTCCATGCGGGTTCCTGAAGCCGTGACCAGTATAACGGTGAGGTTTGAACGGCTGTAACGGTTGTCATGGCGCTTACACCTCCGTTTGCATTTTGCGATATTCATTTGGCGTGACGCCGGTCATTTTTTTGAACAGGGTGATCAAATAAGCGGAGCTGCCAATCCCGACTTCCCGGGCGATTTCAGCCACAGTTCGCTGCGACTCCCGTTCTGCCAAAGCGCGCTTCGCCTCATCGATTCGCCGCCGCACCAGGTATTCCGTTGGTGTCATGTGCATGACTCGTTTGAAGGTTCGTTGCAAATGATACGGGCTGCCATGGCATTCTTCAGCCAGCATTTCCAGGGTGAGCTTGTTTGGATAGTGGCGGTCGATGTAATCCGCGATCTGTTCGACCCACTCTTGATCCGGCAACCGCAGTCCCTCCGGCTTGCAGCGCTTGCAGGGGCGGAAATGGGCCGCTCGTGCTTGCTCTGCAGTCGCAAAGACGAGAACATTCTCCCGCTTAGGCGGCCTTGATTTGCAGGACGGTCGGCAGAAGATGCGAGTAGTTACCACCGCGTAGAAGAAATGGCCGTCCTGCGACGCATCATTGGCGAGAATCGCTTGCCACTGCGCCTCGTTAGCAGTTTGGTATGTCGGAGACCCGGTATGGATGGTCATGGCTTCACCCCCAGCCTTAGTATACCTTGGTCAAGATGACGATGCCATGGGAAGCGAAAGGAAAAGCAAGATTACGAAATCCCGATTCATAGAAAAAGCCTGCCAATATGGCAGGCGAATTTTCTAGATATTACCGCGCCATCCATCCTCCATCGACGCAAAGGATGTGGCCGTTCATATAGTCTGAGGCGGCAGAGGCGAGGAAGACGGCAGGCCCTTTAAGATCCTCCGGCGTTCCCCAGCGTCCGGCTGGAATCCGATCGGTGATCGAAGCTTTCCGGTTCTCGTCGGCGCGAATTTGCGCGGTATTGTCCGTGACCATGTAGCCGGGGGCGATGCCGTTGACCTGGACCCCATAGGCAGCCCATTCGTTGGCAAATGCTTTCGTTAAGCCGGCAACCCCATGCTTGCTGGCTGTATAGCCGGGCACGTTGATCCCGCCTTGGTAGGAGAGCATCGAGCAGATGTTAATGATTTTGCCGCTGCCGCGTTCAATCATATGGCGTCCAGCGATCTGCGAGAGCAAGAACACGGTGTTCAGGTTCAGCTGGATGACGTCGATCCAATCCTGTTCACTATGATCTTTCGCTGGCGTCCGGCGGATGATCCCGGCGTTGTTTACCAGAATGTCGACCGCACCCGTTAATTTGATTGCTTCGTCAAAGGTATGCTGCAGCTTGTCATGCTCGCTGAGGTCAACCACGACTTCCGTCGCATTCCGGCCTAAGGCTGTAATTTGGCTGACCGTTTCCGCACTGCTGGTGCGCGAGACGCAAACGACGTCGGCCCCCGCTTCGGCTAGTCCGACTGCAATCCCCTGGCCTAGTCCGCCGGAAGCCCCGGTGACCAGGGCAGTTTTGCCCGTTAAGTCAAAAAGATGATGCATAAGTATACGTTCCTCCCATCAATCCGGTTTCGTTTATTTCGTTGCGTATTCGATCGTTACGCCGGCACGTTCATACGGCAGCGCGGACTCGGCGGGCAGTCCCCGATCGGTAAGGATCCGCGAGATTTCGCTCAACGAGGCGAAGGTGCGGAGCGCCGTCTGCCCGAACTTTTGATGATTTAAGACGGCGATCGCCTCGCGAGATGTTTCGATCAACGCCCGCTTGAAGTCAATCAAATCCCCGGTGTAAATCGACAGTCCGTGTTCCGGATGAATGCCGGTAGCCGAGATAAAGGCTTTCTGGATATTCAACTGACGCACGTACGCCGCCGATTCGGGTCCGGCCAGCATGTTGCGGACGCGGTAGCCCCCGGGTACGACCAGACGAATCTGGTCTTTGGCCGCCAGCTCGCTGATGATATATACGTCGTTGGTGATGACGGTAAGCGGACGATTCTCCAGCCGCCGGGCGATTTCCAGCGTAGTGCTCCCCCCGTCCAGTGCGATGATATCGCCTTCTTGGATATGATGGAGGGCGAGGAGGGCGATGTCCTTCTTCTCATCCGCATGCTTGGTCAGCGGCTCTTTGGACGGCAGAATCCCATACTGATCGCTTTGGGCGAGCACGGCTCCGCCATGTACACGAACCAGGAGCCCTTGTTCCTCCAGCTTGGCGAGATCCTCCCGGATCGTCTTGCCGGTCACGCCCAAGCTTTCGCTTAGTTGCGCTACCGTGACTTCCTTTTGTGTCAGCAGAACCTCCATAATTTTTTCATAACGTCGAATCGGATTCATGCAAGCTTTCACTCTTTCTTATCTCAAGTCTTTCATCGGAACGGCGTCCATATCGGCATAAGCTTTGTTGTCGCCGGCCATCCCCCAAATGAACGTATAATTGCTGGTTCCTACCCCGCTGTGAATCGACCAACTTGGCGAGATGACCGCTTGCTCGTTACGCACAACGAGATGACGAGTTTCGTTCGGCTCACCCATCAGGTGGAAGACCACAGCGTCTTCTGCCAGATCAAAATACATATAAGCCTCCATCCGGCGAGGGTGAACATGGGCAGGCATCGTGTTCCACATGTTGCCGGTCTTGAGTTGGGTCATCCCCATCACGAGTTGGGAGCTTTGAATGCCGTTCTCGTGGATAAACCGGTGGATCGTGCGCTCATTGGAGTTTTCGATCGAGCCCAGCGCTCCGGATTCCGCTTCAGCCAGCGTTGTTTTTGCTGTAGGGAACTCTTTATGCGCCGGTGCCGAATTCAAATAGAACTTCGCTGGCTTCGAAGCATCCTTGCTGCGGAAAATCACTTCACGCGAGCCCTTGCCGACGTACAAGCAATCCTTGTTGTTCAGCTCGTATTCCGTTCCGTCGACAATAATCGATCCTGGTCCGCCTACATTAATGGCACCAAGCTCACGACGTTCGAGGAAGTAGGAGACGCCCAGCTCTTTGAGATCCGTCTCCAGTTTGACATCCTGCTGTACCGGATTCGCGCCTCCGATAATCAGCCGGTCTTCGTGTGTCAACACCAGCTCTAATCGATCCGGCGTAAACAAGGTGGGAATGTGGAATTCCTTGCGCAGACGGTCGGTATCAAATTGCTTGACCTCTTGGGGATGCGAAGCGTAACGACGTTCCATGTAAAATCTCTCCTTTTCACGTTCATTTTGGTGTATAATGTTCATATAGGTTCAGATTAATCCATTTAGGTTCATTTGGCAAGAGGTCGCACCCTATTGCACCATTTCGAATGAAGATGCGAATTTCAGATGTTTACCGTAGGAAATCGTGGATTCATCGGCTTTAGCCACGATGGAAACCATGGTAGGATGTGGGGGAAGGGGTACGTTTGATGAATCTGTATCAAGCTCGAATGAAGACAATCGTTCGAAAAGTCGCAACGACCGCTTGGCGGCAACCACTTCGGGAAAGCGGGCTGTGGTTTCATGGTGATATCCGGGACAACTATTATTACGCCTCCTATTTATTTGCCGCTGCCGTAGATCCGGACGAAACGCTGCCATTTGATCGGACGGAAGGTAAGCGGCTCGCTGAGCGGGTGTTGCTGCGCGTGCTTCAACTCCAGGATCAGGCGGCGTCCAGCGCGACATACGGACACTGGCCGCTGGGACTGGATCCAACACCGGAGCAGGCTAAGCCGCATGTACTCCCGGTCGAGCTCATGGGCAGTTTGATGGTGTATTTTATGCACCGGTATGGGGTAGAGCTAAGCCCGGAATTGGCAGCCCGCTTCGAGGACGCGCTGTCGCATGTCTATCGAAGCGACTTCTATCGCCAGCCTTTGCGGGAATATAACCATCATGAGGCGAAGTACACGGCTGCGAAGCTGATCTTGGGGCAGCGTTATGGAGATGCGGCGTTGTTTGCCGACGGAAAGGAATGTTTACGGCAAACGTTGGCTCGTTTGCGCCTTGAGGGGATGGCGGAATACGGCGCGTTGCCGTGGTTTTGGCACTGGATTCAGGCGTACACCTGCGCTTGGGTGCTGATGGAGGATGCGGAGGTAAAGGCCGAGCTGGCTGAGATGTTAGACCATCTATGGACGATTCGGGCTACTTATTATTTCAAGGGAGCATGGGTTGGCGCCCATGCCCGTGGTTGGCCGCATGATGCACCGCGGGACGCCAACGTGCTGCACGACTATGTGCAGTTCGGCGATTTCGAGCTGCCGGAAGCGATGCCGCGCACCGAGTATGCCGGGCTTCTATTCTATGAGGCTCCTCCATCAGCTCGCGTGCGAGCGTTGGCGCGTGACAAGCCTGCCGAAACCATGGCAGCCTTCCTCAAGGAGATCGGCGGCGTTAAGCAGCGGCTCCATTCTTATGCCTACCTGACCGATCACTTCGCGGTAGGCGGACTGTGGGAGAGAGTCGAAGAATTCGACAATGAGCAGCTGAGATGGCTGTACAGCTTGCCGGTCCGCGGCGAGAAGGGCAATCAGCTGTACTTTTTCCATCCCGGCAAAGGATATGATCCCAGCGGTAACGACCCGCGCCATCAGAGCGAATGGACGGAAGTCCTGTATCATCATAATGTCGTAATGGCGGTCTACTCGCTGCCAGTGAAGGTACCCGGGCAGGTTAATGGCGTGCTTCCGGAAGGAGAATGGCGATTTACCGCGAATGGTATATTCGGAAAGGTTGAAGAGACGTTTTTTGCTGTATATGTGTCGGGAGATTATCAGGTGAGAGAGCGGAGCGGCTATCTCCAGGTCGAGGTGGAAGGCTGCTGCGTGGGCATTGTGGTGGAGGCGATAGGCCTTCCGGAAGCAGACGAGCGGGGAATTAAGAGCCTGGATGATTTCATATTAACGATGAAGTCCCATGCCGCACGCTTTACAGCAGATGTTCGCACGGGCAGGATAGATGCCTCCTATACCACCTATGCCGAAGGAATCCAGCTTACGTTAAGCGTCAAAGGTCCCGGGCTTCCAGGGGATCGGTGGATAAACGGCGAGCGTGTGAATTTGGAGTCGTATTCTTATTCGATGTAAGGTATAAAGAACAATGTTGATGGGAAAGAGGGTTAAGGAATGAAGAAGCTGCAGCTTGTGCAAAAAATCGTACAGGAAGGCGTTGTCGCCGTCCTTCGCGGAGAAACCCCGGAGGAAGTCGTGCAAATGGCCGAGCAGGCCATTGCCGGCGGCATTAAAGTCATCGAAGTGACGATGACGGTTCCGTTTGCTTTGCGGGCGATTGAGGAATTGGCGCGAAAATACAGCTGGGACACCCAGGACGAATCACGATACGCGATTATCGGCGTAGGTACGGTGCTGGATCCTGAAACGGCGCGGGCTGCGATCTTAAGCGGCGCTCAGTTCGTTGTCGGGCCATCTTTGAACCGTGACACGGTGACGCTGTGTAACCGGTACCGCATCCCGGTGATGCCTGGATGTATGACGATCAAGGAAATCCAGGAGGCATTGGAACTGGGGGCGGACATCGTGAAGCTGTTCCCGGGCAACTTGTACGATCCGTCTATGATCAAGGCGATCAAAGGACCGTTGCCGCAGGCGAATATTATGCCAACCGGCGGGGTTTCGCTGGCGAACCTCGGCGAATGGATCCAAGCGGGTGCGGTCGCTGTGGGAATCGGCTCGGATTTGACGAACGAAGCGGTGAAGCGGGGAGATTTCTCCTTGATTGCCCAGAAAGCCGCTGCCTATAAAGCGGAGTACCTGAAGGCCAAAGATTTATCATAATTTCGAATCATCACCTTCATCCATCATAAAAAATGTTGTCGAGGAGGGATTCACTTGGATCTTGGATTGAGAGGAAAACGGGCCATCATTACCGGCGGCAGCAAAGGGATTGGGCTGGCAACCGCCATCACGTTGGCTGCGGAAGGTGCCCAGGTCGCTATCGTGGCGCGGAACGCAGGGCCGCTGCAGGAAGCGGCTAAGGCGATCCGTGAGAAGACGGGGACGGAGCCGCTTGTCCTTGTCGCTGACGCCACTTCGGGTGATGATGCCCGCCGGGTCGTCGAGCAGGCAGCCCAGCATTTTGGCGGACTTGATATTCTCGTCAACAATGCAGGTACCTCAGCGGCGGCTCCGTTTGAGAAGGTGGAGGCCGAAGCTTGGGGGGCGGATTTGGATCTGAAGCTGCTGGGCGCGGTGAATTTCGCCCGGGCCGCACTGCCCCATCTGCGTAAAGCAGGGGGCGGGGCGATTTTGAACGTCACGGCGATTGGCGGTAAAACTCCGGGCGCTTCCTCGTTGCCAACATCGGTCAGCCGAGCTGCTGGTCTGGCCTTAACGAAGGCGATGAGCAAGGATTTGGCAGCTGACAAGATCCGCGTGAACGCGGTATGCATTGGGCTTGTCCGCAGCGATCAGATCGAACGGAAATGGCGTCAAGCTGCACCGGAGCTGACCTGGGAGCAGTTTGCAACCGATCCGCGCCATGGCATCCCGCTGGGCCGAATTGGCCAAGCGGAGGAGGCGGCGAAGGTCATCACCTTCCTGGTGTCCGAAGCGGCATCCTATGTGACGGGTACCGCCGTGAACATCGACGGCGGCACGTCGGCAGTGTTGTAATTCGCGGCGAGGTGGAACCCGCCGGATGAAAAAAGGCGGATCGCCGGGGTATCGGCGGTCAGCCTTTTTTTAAGATATCGGAAAGTACAAACTCCGGGGATTGGCATCCTGATATCGCAAGAAAAACATCCGCTAAACGCGGTCTGTCGACTTAGAATGTACGTCGATTGATTTTTTTCTTACAGGCAAGATGCTGCGATTTTTGTGAAACAACCTCATCACACGAATTCGCTTCATCACCTCCGTTCCGACAGCACTTCCCATCGAGCCGAGCAGCACGCTGGCAGTTGCCACTTTGATCAGGTAGTACAGCCCCGTTCCGGTGATCAAATCCAGGATAATGAAATTCCGAATCGTTGATGCCCGAATCGACACAAAAATAAATGGACGTTGTTTCCGCTCCACCATCGTTCTCCCCATTCCTCTCCATCCTTGCTGTTCAACTATATGGGGGGCAGAGTTTGGACTATTCGTAAAAAAAGAACCCCCGAACTTGTATGAAGTCGGGGGTTCTTCGCTATTCGTCGAGATGATACGGCTTCAGATTCAGAGGCAACGCTGCCGGCGGAGTGCAGGTGCTTTGCATTTGATAGAAGGTGCCCGTATCGGAAGCATCATGGAAGCCCCACATGGCCTCCAGCACATGATAGGCAAGCTCGCCGGTGGCGCGGTGCGGCCGCCCGTGCAGTAAAGCGCTGGCCATATCCGCTGGGCCGATGCCGCGGCTGTTCTCGGCGTAGCCCGGGAGTAAAGGCACTTCGGTCCAGGCTTCTTCGCCGATCCTGCGGAACTTCACCGGGCCGCCAAAAGTGTTAGGATCCGGCACAAGTAGGGTGCCTTCTGTCCCGTGAATTTCGATTGGCGGAAGTGTACTGCCGCCAAAGATGTCAAAGCTGGTCGTGAGCGTAGCGATCGCGCCTTGCGCAAACTCCAGCGTGCCGGTGACATGGGTCGGGACTTCGACCGGGATCTTTTGCCCATACTTTTTCTCGCTGGTGATGGTACGCTGTTCCAGCGCTTTGCCGGTCATGCCGGCGATCCGCTTAATCGGCCCCAGCAGTTGAATAAGTGCGGTCAAATAGTAGGGGCCCATATCAAACATCGGGCCGCCGCCTTTGGCATAATAAAATTCCGGATCCGGATGCCAGAACTCATGGCCGCGGCTCATCATAAATGCCGCCGCTGAGACCGGCCGGCCAATCGCCCCGTCCTGGATGAGCTTCAGGGCTGTTTGGATGCCGGCGCCAAAGAACGTTTCCGGCGCGCTGCCGACCATCAGTCCACGCTCGCGGGCCGCAGCGAGAACGGCTAATCCTTCCTCGCGGGTGACAGCCAGCGGCTTCTCCACGTATACATGTTTACCGGCTTCCAGCACCTTTAGGCAAACCTCGGCATGGGCTGCCGGAATTGTTAAGTTAATGACGATCTGGATGTCAGGATCCTGCAGCAGCTCGTCAACCGTGCAAGCAAAGGGGACGTTATATTGCTTGGCCTGCTCCTGCGCCCGGTTCAAGTCGAGGTCGGCGCAGGCGACGAGATCAAGCGCTTCGAACTTAGCACAATTCTCCATGTAGATGCCGCTGATTTTGCCGCAGCCGATAATCCCTACTTTGATTTTGTCCATTATTGGCTGTCCCCCATGCCCGTGTAATTGCTGTCAATCCGTGCATTTTCACCAAGTGACTCGACTGCAAGGCGTTTGCCTTCTGCCGCCCACAGCATCCCGCGGGTCATCATTTCCTTCACTGGAGGCAGGTCGACGATGTCAGCATGATGTCCCAGCGAGTTATAGTACACGCGTCCAACTCCCCAGCGCTTAGTCCAGACCACTGGCATATCCACCGGCTTGTTCAGACGATGGGGTCCGTCAACGACCGGGAAGCGCGTCGTGGCGAGCACTTCAACGGCAGGATCGACATGCAGGTAATATTGCTCCGTTTTCACATAAAAGTCTTCGATTCCCTCCACCAGCGGGCTGGAATTGGCGATAATCTCCACCTTGTACTCGACTCCGTCATTCCCCGGGTGGGCTACCCATTGTCCGCCGGTCATAAATTGCCAGTCGACATTGTTTCGGAACGAATCACACATTCCACCATGGCAGCCAGCTAATCCGGTTCCGGCTTGTACCGCCGCGGATACGTTATTGACGAACTTTTGTTCAATTGTTCCCATCGTCCATACCGGGACAATCAGATCAAGACCGAGGAGCTTCTCCGCATCGGCAAAAGCCTCCAGCGTATCGGAGACCTCCACCTCAAAGGCGTGCTCCCGCAAAGCGCCGGCAAAGATGCTGGCAACCTGCTCCGGCTCATGTCCGTCCCAGCCGCCCCAAACGATTAAAGCTTTTTTCATTTCTTAATTCCTTCTCTCGTGATTAGTTGTTGGATCTAAGCTAACGGACACCAAAGGCGTTATCAACTTACACATGCACCTCCGGGATTTCTAACGGACCGAGGAGACCTTATTTCGAAAAAAATCAGCCCCGTGTTCGCCGCAATCGCCCGGTAAGGTCATTGGAGTCCGTTACAGCGGGAAATTGCCGGGAAATCGACAAATAAGCTCCCTGTGGTCCGTTGCTATGAACGTTTTTGTCAAGCCCTCGGTTTTAAATCTGCCTGAGCACGTGGCGCGAGAGCAAAAATGCGAGCGACGGTCGGCACGCTGCTATCCGTGGGTTGGTTACCACATGTTATGCCTTCGTCAGGGAGAGCCCTTGCAAGCTAGAAACGCACGTTCAGTTTCTTTCAAAAC